>JAOUEG010000098.1 GCA_029858845.1 Chloroflexota bacterium
GGGGCTGCTGACCTGGCGGCCAACTCTAGCGCCGTCACCGCCCCCGGTGTGACCGCGGCCCGTGCTGCGCTATCGTCGCGGCCGGCGTCGACGGTCTGCCGCGACCCTCCTTCGCCGTCCCATGGAGCTCAGCGCTGCCGCCCGGCGTACGAGCTGCCGATCGCCAGGCCCGCGCTCATGCCGCCCCCGACGAAGATCACCCAGAACACGAACTGACCGGTGGACAACCACACGATCGCGCCGAGGATGGCCCCAAGGAGCATGCCGACGGACATGCCGAGGCCGGCACTCGGGGCGTTCATGGTGGATGGCTCATCAGCCGGCGCAGAACGACGTCGTACGGCGAGCCACGCCAGCAGGGCGATCCCGACAGCGAGCAGGATCGCGACGACGATCGAGACCTCAGTCATCGCGGCACCTCCGGATGGCACCATCATCGACACCTCGAGTCACGCCTGGAAGGGCGGGATGTCCCGTTTCGGGGACGCCGATCGGCCCACGACACCGGTCTGCCCATGACACCGGCGTGAAGGACGACGAGTACCGCGGTCAGGCCGCGGCGAGTCGTGCCTGCATGCGTCGGGAGAGGACCACGATGACGGGGATGAGCAGCGCGGAGAGGATCAGCGCGATGGTCAATTGGCCGGCGACGTCCCCCAGCGAGGCGTCCCGGATGGCGACTTCGAAGATCGGGTTGATGACCCAGTAGGTGGGGAAGATCTGGGCGATCCACTGCGGCCAGTCCGGGAAGATGTAGAAGATCACCGGGGCGAACAGGATGATGTTGAGCGATTTCATGAGGGTGAACAGGGTCTTGGCATCCGGGGACGCGCTCCCGTAGACCAGGCCGATCTCGGCGAGCATGATCGCTCCGACGCCGACCGCAAGCAGCAGCGCGGCGGGCTCGTTGCCCAGCGCGTCGTTGAGCCACAGCGTCACGAGCGCCATCAGGAGCGCGAGCGCGAATCCCAGGACGGCCTTGGCCGCCAGGACGTCGGTCGCGCGGACCGGCGTCACGAGCATCGCGGTGAGGGTCCCGGCCTCGCGCTCCTGGACGAGGGAGAAGGCGGGCACGAACACCCCGGCGATCAGGAGCGCGAACAGGACGAGCATCGGCGTGAGGCGGGCGGCCATCGGCAGGAGCGGGGCGCCCATGGCAACGACGTCCACCTGGACCGGGGCAGGGGAGCCTTCGACGGCCCGGACGAGGTCGAGCGTCGTGACCGCCAGGATCAGTCGATCGGACGCCAGCGATTCCCCGCTGACGTAGAACTCGAGGACGGGCTGCGCGCCCGACCGGACCTGCTCGTCGAACCCGGCCGGGAGGATGAGCCCGGCGTCCAGGTTGTGATCGCGGACGAGTTCGGTCAGCTCGCCGGGCGAGGCCACGAGTGTCAGCTGGATCCCCTCGAGGTCCCGCATCCCGGCGGTGATGGCGGAGTCACCCTGGTCCACGATGCCGAGCCTCGGCTTGGGGGCGAACAGGCTTCCGAAGACGAGCTGGACGAGCAACGTGCCCACGACCGGGAAGACGATCGCCCACAGGAAGATCGGCGACCGCGGACCCAGCCGCAGGTCCTTGAGGAGCACCTTGAGCGAGAGCAGCACGTTCATAGCGCCTCGACCCTTCGCTTGAGCAGCAGCCAGCCGGCGCCGAACAGCGCGAGACACCACGCCGCCGACATGAGCAGGTATCCGGCAGCCCCCGACCAGGTCAAGCCGTACGCGGTCACGCCGACCACCGTCTGGACGATCCCGTACGTCGGGAGGACCTGGACCCAGGCAGATGCCGCGCCCGGGAAGAACACGGCGAAGGCGGGGACCGCGAGTGGGACGATGAACAGGACGCTCGTGAAGAGCGTGGTCATGAAGTCACGTCCGGCGGACCCGGCGAGCATCCCGACGCCGGCCATCATGACCGACCCCAGGAGGACGCCTGTGAGCAGCAGGAGCGGTTCCTGCGCGAACGACCCGATCAGGAGCAGCACGATGACGACCTGGCCGAAGGCGAGCAGCGTACCGGTCAGGCCCTTGGCCGCCAGCAGGTCGCCGATCGTGGCCGGCGTCGCGACGAGCGCCTTCGCCGTCCGTGACTGGATCTCTACCGCCACGAGGCCAGCGAGTGCGATCGACTCGACCAGGAGGACGAGGATCGCCAGGAGCGGACGCATCCGGTCCTGGGGCGAGACCTGGTCCCCGGCTCGGTCCACCCCGAGCACCACCACCTGCGGGTCCAGCTGCGACACGGGCAGCACGTCACCGGCGAGCTGATAGGCGATCTCCCGCACGAAGGCCGCCATGGCCGTTCGCTGCGCGCTCGGCACCGCCGAGTCGACGTAGACCGTGACGGTGGTCGCTCGGCCCTCCGCAACGGCCGGGATCAGGTCGTCCGGGAACGCGATCCCGACCGCGATCGGGTCGCCGCCCGTCTCGCCGGCGGTGGACTCACCCGAGGCGACGGCCTCCGCCAGACTCGTCGGCGAGTCGAACTCGACCACTTGCAGGCCTCGCTCGGCGGCGCCCAACCCTTCCATGACGGTCCCGAGCCCGCGCTGGTAGACGCCGACCGTGAGGGTCTCCTCGACGGTGCTCGGCAGGAGCCAGAAGAGCCCGACGTAGGCGATGAGCATGATCGGGGTCAGGATCTTCCAGACCCGGTCACGCGAGAACTCGCGCAGGTCCTTGGCCACGATCGCGCGGATGATCGCCAGATGGCGGCCCGGGCTCATGCCTCCAGCGCCCGTCCGGTCATCTCGACGAAGATGTTCTCGAGCGTCGATTCCTCGGTGTGGATCGTCATCAGTCCTTCCGCCTGCACGGCCGAGCGGAGTCGCTCGCCGGCAGCCGGGTCGTCCAGGGGCACGGTCTCCTCACGGATCGCCCCGCCGTCGCGAAGGCGGACCTTGACGGACCGCTTCCCATAGCGGAGCTTCAGGTTCTCCGGAGTGTCCGTGGCGTAGATTCGTCCGTCGTTGATGAACGCGACGCGATCCGACAGCTCGTCCGCCTCCCACATGTCGTGGGTGGTGAGCAGGACGGCCGCACCCCGGTCCGCCTCATCTCGGATGATCGCCCGGATCGCCTTGGACGAGACCGGGTCCAGGCCGTCGGTCGGCTCGTCCAGGAAGAGGACCATCGGCCGGTTCACCAGCGCGCGGGCCACCATCAGGCGCTGCCGCATCCCCTTCGAATAGGTGCTGACGCGGTCCTTGCCGCGGTCGCCCAGGCCGACGCGCCGAAGCAACTCGCCCGCGTCCAGGTCGCGGATCCCGAACAGCGAGGCGAAGAAGCGAAGGTTCTCCTCGGCGGACATCGAGTCGTAGAGGTTCTTCTCCTCGAAGCAGACGCCGATGTGTGCCTGGGTCTCGGGGTCGTCGCGGCCGACGACCCGGCCGAGGATGCGTGCGGTGCCGGCATACGGCTTCAGCTGGCCCGTCAGCATCCGGATCGTGGTCGTCTTGCCGGCACCGTTCGGGCCGAGGAACCCGAACACCTCGCCCGGCAGGATCTCGAAGGTGATCCCGCGTACGGCTTCCACATCGCCGTAGCGGTAGGCCAGGTCCTCGACGCTCACCGCCGGGACGGCGCCGCTGGCCGGCTCAGCCCCGGTTGACGGAGCGACCGGATCGTTCACGGCCGCGTTCATCTGTCTCCCTCCGTGGACTCGATGGGTCCGACGCTAGGGAGCCCGGGGTCCCCGGGCAAGAGCCGATCGGACCCATCCAGGCGGTCAGTCGAGAGGGCAAGCGCCCGTCCTGTGCGATGGCGCGATCCGAGCGCCCCCGGTCGTCGCTCAGGCGCGCTGGCCCACGCTGCTGCGGGTGCCCCGGAGGACCGCGCCCAGGCGGTGGACCCACGACCCGCTCGGGCCGCGATGGGGCGGACGGGACGCACGGGTCTCAGGGCGCTCGCTCCCGCGCGCGCTGCGCATCGACGCGGCCAGGACCTCGCGGCGCCGCTCCGCCTCGACTTCAAAGGACGTTGCTGCGAATGTGCCGAACATCTCCTGGCCTCCATGTCTCTCGATGTAGAGACTCTTGATCTCGTACTACATCCAGTACTCTAGCACGCAAGTAGTTTGATGTCAAGATAGTTGTGACAAAGATACTTGACATCGAGGAGTGTCTGGTCCATCATCTGGTCATGGGTGAGAACAAGGAGATCGACCACCTCGACGAGATGCTCGTGATCTGGGCCCGCGAGATCCCGGACCTGGATCCGCTGACCGAGGGGATCGTCGAGCGCATCCAGATCCTGGCCAAGGCCTTTGACCGGTCGCTGGATGAAACGCTTGTTGAAACCGATCTCGATCGACGCGCGTATCACCTGCTCGGGCATCTGCGCAGCCAGGGGTCGCCCTACCGGATGTCGGCAGGGCGACTGGCGGTCGGCATGCGGCTCTCGAGCGGCACGATGACCAACCGGCTGGACCGGCTCGAGGCAGCCGGGCTCATCCGTCGTCTTCCGGATCCCGATGATCGCCGGGGGACGCTGGTCGAGCCGACGGAGGCCGGCCATGCGGCGTGGGACCGAGCCGTCGAGACCCAGGCGAAGCGCGAGGCGACGATCGCATCCGTGTTGGCCGAGCCGGAGCGCCAGGAGCTCTACCGGCTCCTCCGCCATCTCATGCGGGCGTTCCCGGGCAAGTTCCACTCCCACGGGTCCCAGCCGCGCGACGAACCCCACAAGGACCAGGGGCACGAGCACCCCGACAGCGAGCCATCAGGCGGCTGACGTCAGGGCAAGCCGAACTTGATGCTCCTGACGATGGGGGTGGCGGCCACCAGGAGGTCGTCCATCAGCGATCCATCGAAGGCGTCGATATCGACGACCACCGTTCCCTGACCGGGCACGTCCAGCACGCTGAGCCGCAGTCGTTCGGATCCACTGACGACCCACCGGAAGCCCGGTTCCGCCTCGTCGACGAACAGGGGTACCGTCGGGACGCCGTTCGCGAACGGACACGAAGGCGTCCAGCCGGCGACGATGCCAACGTCGATCTCGAGGCCGGCGAACCCACCGACGATGACCGAGGCGGGGTCCCCGACCACCAGTCCGGGCCGGGCGCGGATCCACTCCACCAGGTCCCTGGCCGTGGTCCCGACACCTGGTGCCGGGGTGGTCGGGCAGTCCAGGTCCTGCGACGCCGCGCTCGGTGATCGGAATACGTGGATCCCGGCGAGATCCGACGTGGCCGGCTGGACCGCGAAGTAGCGGGCCGTGTCGCCGGTGATCCGCCAGCCGTCCGGCAGGGTGAGCGTGATCGGAGGCACGAAGGCTGCGGACGTGTAGTCGCCGGCCGGCAATCCGGTCGGAGCCACGGTGGGTGCCGGTGTCGGGGCAGGAGGGGCCACGCCGCCGAGGCCGGCACAGCCCGCGACGAGAGCGATGAGCACGAGTCCCGATGCAAGCAGGCGCACCACGTTCCTGGTGTTGCCTCCACTCCCGACGACGACAGGCGTCCGCCTGCCGCTCGCCAGCCCCGAGTCTAGCGCCCGTGCGATCCGCCCGGCGTGTGCGTCAGTCCGGGAGGTCGCGCAGCCTGCGCCCGGCCGGGTCATACGGGATCTCCGGCAGGATCCGGGCAGGACGCGGCGCTCCGACGACGTCGACGGTCAGCGCTCGGTCTGGGGCACCGTCGACGTCGACGTAGGCGAGCGCGAGGCTTCGGCCCACATGGTGACCGTACGCTCCGGATGTGACCGTGCCCACGAGGCGCCCGTCCGACCAGACCCCGTCGTCCTTCGCGGCATCGGCATCGGCGGCGTCCACGTCGAGCAGGACCAGTCGCCGGGTAGCGCCCTCTTCGCGCTCACGGAGGGCGGCGTCGCGCCCGACGAAATCGCCCTTCTCGAAGTCGACGAATCGGTCCAGGCCGGACATCCCCGGCGTGATGTCCTGACGGTACTCGGCCGACCAGATGCCGTAGCCCTTCTCGAGTCGCAGGCTATCGACAGCCCGGTCGCCGACCAGTCGCAGGTCGTGCGGTCCGCCGGCGACGCTGAGCAGGTCGTACAGGCGCCGGTGGTGGTCGGTCGGGACGACGATCTCGTAGCCGAGCTCACCGGTCAGGGAGATCCGCCCCACGCTCGCCCGGATCCCATCGATCCCCATCGATCGGACGGTCAGGAACGGAAAGGCGGTCCCGGACACGTCGTCGTCGGTCAGCGCCCTGAGGATGGCACGCGATGCCGGCCCGGAGATCGAGAAGCCCATCAGGTCGTCGGTCCGGTTCCGCAGGTTGACCCCTGAGGCCGGCAGCCGATCGCGGAACCAGCGCAGGTGCCAGTCCTGGAGGTAGTACGAGCCCGTCAGCCAGAACCGATCCTCATCGAGGCGGGTCACCGTGAGGTCCCCCATCAGGCGCCCCGCGAACCCGAGCATCGGCGCGAGTCGGATCCGGCCGACGCTGGGCAGCCGTCCCGCAAGGATCCCGTCCAGCCACGTCCGAGCCCCCGGTCCTGACACTTCGTAGCGCGCGTACTGGGCGATCTCGTAGGCACCTGCTGCCGTTCGGACCGCCGCGACTTCGTTCGCCACGATCCGCTCGGCGTTGGACCGCCCCAGGGTCTCGGTCTCGGTGAAATCCCGGCTCGGCGCGAAGTAG
>JAOUEG010000097.1 GCA_029858845.1 Chloroflexota bacterium
CTGGCGCACGGAGGCGTCACCGTGCGGGTGATCTCCGGTGACGACCCGGTGACCGTGAACGCCGTCACGCGTCGGCTGGGACTGGAGGGCGCCGAACCGGCACGCAGTGGGCCCGACCTGGCCGGGCTCGACGATGACGAGCTCGCCGCCGTCACCGCGCCCGTCACGCGCTTCGGTCGCGTGGACCCGGACCTCAAGGCACGCCTTGTCGCCACGTTCCGCCGCCAGGGCCACTACGTCGCGATGATCGGCGACGGCGTCAACGACGTCCTGCCGCTCCGGGGGGCGGACCTTGCCGTCGCGATGGCGAGTGGCGCACCTGCCACCCGGGCGGCGGCCGATCTCGTCCTCCTGGGCGACGCCTTCGCCGTGCTTCCCCGTGCCGTCGTCGAGGGACGCCGGATCCTGGCGGCGATGCAGGCGACGCTGGTCCTGCTGCTGTCGCGGACCTTCGCTGTGCTGCTCATCGTCGCCGGCGCGGCCGTGCTGTCCATGCCGTTCCCGATCACGCCGCGACAGAACGCCATCCTCGCGCTGCTGACCGTGGGTGCTCCGCTCATCCTGCTCGTCCTGTGGGTCCCGCCCTCGCGGACGCCGCCGCGGTTGCTGCGCCACACCCTCGTGACGTCGGTTCCGGCCGGGATCGCCCTCGGAGCGCTCTCCCTTGCGACGTTCGCCTGGTCGCTGGGGAACGGGGCCTCCGATCAGGTCGCGCGCACCGTGCTGACCTCCACCGCGGTCTTCGGCGGCCTCGGGCTGCTGCCACTCATCCGGCCGCCCCGGCGTCCCCCGGAGGACCCTCCACTGGACCAGATCAAGCCGTGGGCTCTGGCCGCCATCTCGGCCGCCATCTATGGCGTCCTCATGCAAGTGCCGCTGGTCTACGAGTTCTACGATCTCGCGCCCCTGACGATCGCCGAGCTGGCCGCCCTTGCCCTCATATCAGCCGCGTGGACCGTGGGGCTTCACGGAGTGCGCTGGGCACTCGCCGAGGGTCGCGGCCGGATGGGCGCGCCCCCGCCGGGAGCGTGAGCCGGGGCGGACGACAGGGCGGCCACGACCTCCTCGTCCGACGTCTGTTGGAAATCGACGTAGTAGAGCCCGATCGCACCGAACCAGGTCGGCGTGTCCAGGACGGCGACGTCGTCGACCAGCGGTCGCATTCGATCGAGGGTGTCCCGCGGTGCGACCGGCACGGCCAGGATCACCCGTACCGCGCCCCGCGCGCGGATGGACCTGATCGCGGCCCGCGCCGTCCCGCCCGTCGCGAGGCCGTCATCGACCAGGATGACCTCCCGTCCGATCAGCGGGACCGGGTCCGTCGCCCCTCGGTAGTGCGCGACGCGCCGGGCCAGCTCGCGCTCCTCCGCGGCGATGGTGGCATCGAGTTCGCCCGTGGTGATCCCGAGCTCCTCGATGAGCACGTCGTCGAGGACGACCACCCCGCCCTCGGCCAGGGCGCCCACTCCCAGCTCGGGTTGCCAGGGGCAGCCGATCTTGCGAACGACGATGGTGTCCAGCGGAGCCCGAAGGCGTCTGGCGATCTCGGCCGCGACCGGGACGCCGCCGCGGGCCATGCCGATGACGACCGGGAGGTCAGCCGACGCCCGTGGCCGCCGAGCCGCGAGGCGCTCGGCAAGCTGCCGTCCGGCGTCGCGTCGATCAGCGAATGGCTTCATCGCCGCGTCTCCCGGCCCATCGGTCCCAGACGGCTCAGGCCGAGTCGAGCATCGTGACATCCCGCGCGGCGGTCATCGCCGCCTCGTCGAGCAGTGGCAGCAGCAGCCGCTCCTCGCGTTCGACGTGGGCGCGGACCAGGGTCTCCAGCGTGACAAGATGGCTCGTGAGCTCGCAGGCCTGGTCGTGGTCGGGCTCGTGGCGGAGCCTCTCGCGGTCGCCCTCGAGGCGACTCGCCGCACGCCGGATCTGGTGGTGCTCGAAGCGCATCACCTTGGTCGCCCACGGCGTCCCCGCGCGCCGGTCCATCTCCGGGTAGAGCCAGCCATCCTCCCAGGCCATATGTGGCTCGACGACCTTGTCCACCCAGTCAAGGACGTCGAGGAGGATGATCGACAGGTCCGGCGCGGCAACCAACCCGATGGCACGGGTGACCTCGTGGATCCGGTCCATCCCCGGGCGAAGGTCGCGATGCTCGTGATCGGCGAACGTGCGCTCGGCGGTGAATGTGCGCGAGGACCGAGTCATCGGTTGGCTCCCTTCGACGGCCCCCGGTCCCTCTCGGCAGCGGGACCGCTCTGCTTCGACTCTCGACCAGGGCGCGCCCGACCGGAAGTGCCGTCCGTCATCTCATCGACGGCGCCTTGGCCCCCCGTCGGCAGGCCGACCCGCGGGCGCCCCCGGCCCCCGAACGATCACCGCCCGGCCCGCCCGCGTGACGCCCGTCGTTGGGGCCGTTCGGCATGGCCCGGACCGACCGATGGCCGAGGACCCGGGCACGAGGCGGCGACTAGGCTGGTGCAACCAACCGCCGAAGGAGGGCGTCACCATGAGCGCTGCCACGATCCTGGATCGGCCGCATGCCGGCCTGCTCGATTGGCTCGCCAGCCACGGCGTCGAGCACGAGGTGCACGAGCATCCGGAAGCGTTCACGGCGCGCCAGACCGCCAGTGCGGAGGGCGTCGATCCGGCGACCTTCACCAAGGTGGTCGTGGTCGGTACCGAGGACGATCGGACCGCCATGCTGCTCGTCGACGCCATCGACCAGGTCGATCTCCACAAAGCGCGAGCGATCCTCGACGCGAAGGACGTGAGGCTCCTCGCGGAACCCGATGCCGCCGCACTGACCCCCGGCTGCGAGACCGGCGCGGTCCCGGCCCTGGGCGCGCTGTTCGACCTGCCGATGTTCGCCGACTACGCCGTCCGCGACGATCCGGTCATCAGCTTCAACGCCGGCAGTCACCGCTTCAGCGTCCGCGTGGACCGGGTCGCCTGGGAACGGGCGACCGGAGTGCTCTACGCCGACCTCGCGATCGATGACGACATCCGCCCCACCTGGGCCCGGACATGACCGTCGATCCGGGACCGGGTGATCTCCTCGGCCCCAGGCGGGCCCTCGTCGCGATCGATGGGTCCACCGCGTCGGATGTCGCCATCGACCTCGTCGGGAGTCTGCCCTGGCCGGAGGGCTCGTCCATCCGCGTCATCGAGTGCCTCGATATGGGGCCCGGGCTGTACGGTGGCCCGTGGCCGGCCCTCGCCCTGACCCAGTCGGACGAGTTGGAGACGGCCCTGCGAGCGGAGGCGCACCACGAGATCGATGACGCTCGCGAGCGCCTTGCCGGGCCCGGCCGATCGATCTCCGGAGCCGTGGAGTTCGGTCGCCCCGCCTCCGTGATCGTGGAGGAGGCCCACAACATGTCGGCGGATCTCGTCGTGGTCGGCAGCCGGGGCCACGGGAGACTCGCGACGATGGTCCTGGGCTCCACCTCGGCCGAGGTGGTCGACCACGCGCCGGCGCCGGTCCTCGTCGCCCGCGGGACACGGATCGAGCGCATCGTGCTGGCGTGGGACGGGTCTCCCGTCGCCGAGCGGGCGGTGGATGCGGTCCGGCACTGGCCGATCCTGCAGGCGGCCGAGACCCGGGTCGTCGTCGTGGCGGATGTCGGGACGGCGTGGTGGACCGGCTTTGCCGACGTGGGGGCATCCGTATCTCCTGAACAGGCGACGATCGCGGTCGAAGCCGCGCGCGCCACATTGGCCGAAGCGGAGCGCATGGCGGACGACGTCGTGCGCGTCCTGCGCGAGGCCGGACGGACCGCCGAGGCCGACGTCCGCGAGGGTGACCCGGCCGACGCGATCATCGCCGCTGCGCAGGATGCCGGGGCCGATCTCATCGTCCTGGGGACGCACGGTAGGACAGGGCTCGCGCGTCTCCGGATGGGCAGCGTGGCGAGCAGCGTGGTCCGCCATGCGCCGTGCTCCGTGCTCGTCGTGCGCGCCCCTGAGGCCGAGTCCGCCTGAGCCGACCGCCACCCTCGTTCGGGCCGAAGGGCACTGGCCGCGACCGCGGGGGCTCCGGCAAGGTGCGTGCGCGGGCGATCGCCCCACAGACCGGGGCGCGCGGACGCACAGGAGGCCGCAGATGATCCCAAAGCAGATCGTGATCATGGGTGCCGCCGGGCGGGACTTCCACGACTTCAACGTCGCCTTCCGCGGCGATCCGCAGGTCAGGGTGGTCGCCTTCACCGCGACCCAGATCCCCGGTATCGCGGACCGGCGCTATCCGGCGGAACTCGCCGGACCCGGCTATCCCGAGGGCATCCCGATCCTCGCCGAGGCCGAACTGGAGCAGGTCGTGCGTGAGCAGGCGGTCGATGCGGTGGTGTTCGCGTACAGCGATGTCAGCCATGAGACCGTCATGCACGCGGCGTCACGGGCGCTCGCCGCGGGAGCCGATTTCGAGCTGCTCGGACCCGGCCGAACGATGATCGAGAGCCGCCGCCCGGTCGTTGCCGTCGGGGCGACCCGCACCGGTGCCGGCAAGAGCCAGACCACCCGCTACGTGGCGGCCCTCCTCGCGGCCGAGGGGCTCACCCCGGTCGTGATCCGGCACCCGATGCCGTACGGCGATCTCGTGGCGCAGCGCGTCCAGCGCTATGCCACCCATGCCGACCTCGACCGCTACGACACGACCATCGAGGAGCGCGAGGAATACGAGCCTCACCTCGATGCCGGACGGATCGTCTACGCCGGCGTCGACTACGAGGAGATCCTGCGCGCCGCCGAGACCGAGGCCGACGTCATCCTGTGGGACGGCGGCAACAACGACTTCCCCTTCTACCGGCCGGACCTGTTCATCGTCGTCGCCGACCCGCTGCGGTCAGGCGACGAGATGCACTTCCACCCGGGCGAAACGAACGTTCGCATGGCCGACGTCGTGATCATCAACAAGATCGACTCGGCCGACCCGGCCGCGGTCGACTCGATGGCGATGCGGATCGCCGAAGTCAACCCGCGAGCGACCATCCTCACCGCGAGATCCGACCTGAGCCTGGTCGGTGATCCGGTCGCCGGGAAGCGCGTGGTCGTCGTCGAGGACGGTCCCACGCTGACCCATGGCGGCATGACCTTCGGTGCCGGGATCGTGGCAGCCCGACGGTTCGGCGCCAAGGCCGTCGTCGACCCGACCAGCGCCGCCGTCGGGTCCATCCGCGACGTGCTGGACCGCTATCCGGCGCTGGAGCCGCTCGTGCCGGCGATGGGGTACGGCCCGACGCAGACCCAGGAACTGGAGGCCACCCTGAATGCCGTCGAAGCGGATCTCGTGCTCGCCGCTACGCCGATCGATCTGACCCGGATCCTGCGCCTGGACAAGCCCGTCAGCCGCGTGCGCTACGAGCTCGCTCAGGTCGACGGGCCGCCGCTCGAGACGCTGATCGCGCCGATCGTCGCGGCGACCCGCGTCCCGATCGCAACAGGGAGTTGAACCGATGACGTCCATCGCGAACGCCACGGCCGTCGTGGAGCGTCGGCCTCGTCATCTGCTGACCTTGAGCGATCTCGGGGACCACGGTCTCCAGGCGATGCTGGACCTGACCGCCCGACTGAAACGCGAACCCGAGGCGTTTCGGGGCGCACTGGCCGGTGGGCGAGTCGGCATGATCTTCGACAAGCCCTCCACGCGAACTCGGGTCAGTCTCGAATCGGCCGCCTGGATGCTCGGCATGCTGCCGATCGTGCTGCGCCCGGACGAACTCCAGCTTGGACGTGGGGAAACGATCCACGACACGGCCCGGGCCCTGTCGCTCTATCTGGATGCCCTCACGGTCCGGACCCATGACCAGGCTGACGTGGAAGCCATCGCGGCCGCCGCCTCGATCCCGGTCATCAATGCGCTCACGAACGAGCACCATCCGTGCCAGGCGCTCGCCGATGTCATGACCCTCGAGGAGGAGTTCGGGACCCTGGCAGGGATCCAGGTCGCGTTCATCGGCGACGGCGACAACGTCTGCCATTCGCTGATCCAGGCTGCCGGCCTGGGGGGCTTCGAACTGCGCGTCGCGACCCCGCCTGGGTACGAACCGGATCCGGCGATCGTCGAGGAAGCTCGTGCGCGGGCCCTCCAGACAGGCGGCGTCATCATCCTCACCCATGATCCCGAGGAAGCGGCCTACGGGGTCGAAGCGGTCTATGCCGACGTGTGGACCTCGATGGGCAAGGAGGCCGAGGGCGACGCCCGCCGAGCCGCCTTTGCCGGCTTCACCGTGGATCCCGACTTGATGTCCAGGGCCTCTCGATCCGCGATCTTCCTCCACTGCCTCCCGGCCCATCGCGGCGAGGAGGTGACGGATACCGTCATCGACGGGCCGGCGTCGCGCGTCTGGAAGCAGGCCGAGAATCGACTGCACACCGAAACGGCCCTGCTGTATGCCGTCCTGACCGGCGATCCGACCGGCGAGCGCCTGACCTGACAGCCCATCCGGCGTCGGCGCCTCGCGCGACGGAGCGACAGGCGACGGGAATCAGAAGGGCCGGCGGCGACCGCCGCCGGCCCTGTGCGATCGACCCGCCGTCGGCGGCGAGATCGACGCCGAGGCCGATCAGGCTTCGGTGCCCTTCGTGGCCTTCACGGTGACATGCTTCGGCC
>JAOUEG010000099.1 GCA_029858845.1 Chloroflexota bacterium
ACATGTTCGCGTTCCTGCGTGCCTGCATCGAGGCGAGACTCAACCTCTTCGTCTCGGGCGGGACCGGCTCGGGCAAGACGACCACGCTCAACGTCCTGTCGTCGTTCATCCCCAACGACGAGCGGATCGTGACCATCGAGGACGCCGCAGAGCTCCAGCTTCGCCAGGACCACGTCGTGACCCTCGAGGCCCGGCCACCGAACCTGGAAGGGGAGGGGGAGATCACGATCCGGAGCCTGCTTCGGAACGCGATGCACATGCGCCCGGACCGGATCATCGTCGGCGAGTGCCGTTCCGGGGAGGCGCTGGACATGCTCCAGGCCATGACGACCGGGCACGACGGCTCGCTGTCGACGGGCCACGCCAACACGCCAAAGGACATGTTGCGGCGGCTCGAGACGATGGTCCTGATGACCGGCTATCGACTGCCGTTGCGGGCGATCCGCGACCAGATCGCTTCGGCCGTGGATGTCATCGTCCATACGGCTCGGCTCAAGGACGGCCAGCGCAAGATCATCAACATCACCGAGGTCTACGGGATCGAGGAGGACGAGATCCTCACCCAGGACATCTTCACATTCGTGCAGACGGGGTATCGCGACGGCAAGATCGAAGGCTCGCTCCAGCCGACCGGCATCCGACCGACCTTCATGCGGCAGTTCCAGCGGACCGGTGTCGAACTGCCCCCGGACGAGTACGGCATCCCCAAGGAGGACCCGGACAAGCCGATCCGCCCGCTCAAGAGCCGCTTCGGTGCCCGAACCTCGTCCAAGGTGGAGTTCTCGCCGGTACCCGTCGGTGATGGCCGCACCGTCGTCGCGGGCGGCACGATCTACATCTCGTCGATCGGTCCGGTCGACCCGGAGACGGGCGAAGTCGCCCTCGGGTCCATAAAGGAGCAGACCCGCCGCTGCATGGCCAACCTCAAGGACCGACTCGAGAGCGCCGGGAGTGCGCTGGAGAACGTGGTCTGGGCCAACTGGGCGCTGCACGATGCATCGGATTTCGACGAGTTCAACGACGAGTGGAACCGATGGTTCCCGGCCGAGCCGCCCCTGGGTCAGCTGACGATCATGCCGCCGCTCCAGCGCCGCGCCGGGTTCGGGATCACGCTCGGCGTCATCGCGACGGTCTAGCCCGCCGGGCCTGCTGTCGGGCGATCGGCGCTCTCTCTGGACGGAGTACCATTCGCTGCCCTGTATGGGCGTGCTCGGGAAGCCCGGCGGCTCAACGCCGGGTGTCGAGGACTCCCTCGCGGCCCGGCACGGGAATGCGGCGGGGTCAGTCCTGTGGAGGGAGCACCTGTTGCGGAATCTGCGTATCGCTGGCGTCCTCTGGCTCGTCGGCGGCCTGACCAGCGCCCTGATCTTCAACTACGTACCCGACGACCTGCTCTATCAGGTCGTCTTCGGCGCCGGGGGGATCGTCGGCATCGTCCTCGGGGTGCTGCTCGCCCTGCGGCCGCGGACCTCGCTCGTCACGTGGTCCGATATCGCGGGCATCGCCTGGTTCCTGGCCTTCGGCTACGTGACCGTGACCACCCTCGGCTATCCGATCGAGGAGGTGATCGCGAATGTGTGGATCCTCGCCTTCGGCGTGGCCGGCGCGGTCGTGGCCCACCTTCGGCGTGACCGCCCTGCGGAACGTACGATCATAGACACGCCGCACGGAACGGAGGGGCACGCTGGCTGATCTCGAACGCACCTTCACGGTCTTCACCGGGGCGGACACGGCCTTCGCGGTCCTGTCGGACCCGCTGCGGCTGCCCGAGTACATCTCGACGATGCGGCTCGAGGATTCGATCGCGGTCGAGGGCGAGCTCGATGTCGATGCCGATCTCGCCGAGCGTGAAGGGGCGCCGGACGCCGGCTTCATGGCCGACCGCACGACGCGCAGCATCACGTGGTCTCGCCCCGACCGCGATTACGGTGGCTCGATCGCCATCTCGGAGGGGACGACGAACACCTCCGCCGTGACCGTCCGGCTGCACACCCGGGATGACGCGGACGTCGCTGCCGTAACCCACGTCTTCGACGAGGCTGTGTCGAGCATCCGCCGGATGCTTTCGGGGCGCTAGACGGCCTGACTCGATCTCGAACCCGGGCGGTCACGCCCTGGCGATGAAGTCTTCGGCAGGGACGGCGTCCGTCGGGCGACCGCCGTCAATCGGGCCTCGGATGATGCGGCCGGTCGGCGATACTAGCTCCGACCGTCGGCGGACGAACAAGGAGCTACCAGATGGCGAATCTCGTCGTCCATTTCGAGATCCACGCATCCCCACCGCCCTGCCCGGCTCCGTGTCGGACGTTCATGCCTCCGTTGATGCCGTGAGCATCGTCGTCGCCGTCGATGACGTGGACGGGCTGATGCGTCGCGGGATCGAGCTCGGCGGCACCGAGGCGCTCCCGGCACAGGATATGCCCGGCGTCGGTCGGATCGGTTACCTGCTCGACCCGGACAACAAAAGGTTCGGCATGATCTCGCCGACGCTGTCCGACGGAAGCGCCGCGATGGGCGGCAGCGCGTAGCGCGCCAGCGCAGGAGGCCGAACCATGGACCGAGACGACGTCGCCCAATGGTTGGACCGGTACTCGGAGGCGTGGCGAACGTACGATCCGGACGCGATCCGGTCGCTGTTCAGCGAGGACGCCGAGCTCTTCGACCACCCCTGGGAGGAACCCATCGTCGGCCGGGCCGCGATCGTCGAGGATTGGCTCGCGGATCGGGACGAGGCCGGTACCTACGAGAGCTCATACGAGCCGTGGGCGGTGGACGGCCGGCGCGCCGTGGGTGTGGGCACGAGCACGTACCACGTGAATGGTGGGGTGCGCGTCTTCCACAACGCATTCCTGCTGGAGTTCGACGACCAGGGTGCCTGCCGGTCGTTCCGGGACATCTACCTCGAGCAGCCCTGATCATGCAGCGTGGCGACAACAGCCCTCATCCGGACGATCATTCTCATCCTCCAGCCCCGCGGTCCGGTACGAGCTGGTGGGCCGGAAACGTCCTCAAGCCGGCCGTCATGTCGGACGGCTCGGCGGGGATGGCCGGCGACGCGTCGCGCCTTGACGACGGAGGCCGAAGCATGACCCGGGACGATCTCGTCCGCTCGTTGGACCGGTACGCGCGTTGAACGGCCCGCTCGCGACCCGAGAACTCGATCGGCTGCGGCGGAGGTTCCGCGGCGACGTCATCCTGCCCGGCGACATCGCCTACGACGCGGCGAGACGCCTGTGGAACGCGATGCTCGACCGGCGTCCCGCGGCGATCCTGCGCCCGACGACTGCGGCCGAGGTGGCGACGGCCATCCGCTTCGCCCGCGACCGGGACCTCGTCGTCGCGGTCCGCTCCGGCGGGCACAGCGTCGCCGGCGTGGTCGGCCCGGACGGCGGCCTCGTCATCGACATGACCGCGATGCAGGGTGTGAGCGTGGATCCGGCGAAGCGCATCTCGACTGTCGGTGGGGGCGAGCTGCTCGGCGCGCTCGACGTCGCAGCCCAGGCCCACGGCCTTGTCTGCCCGATCGGCGTCATCGGGCACACGGGCGTCGCCGGGCTCACCCTCGGCGGTGGCGTCGGCCGGCTGCAGCGGCACTTCGGGCTGACGATCGACAACCTCGTCGCCGTGGAGCTCGTCACGGCGGACGGGCGGACCGTCCGGGCGAGCGAGACCGAGGAGCCAGAGCTGTTCTGGGGTCTGCGCGGGGCGGGCTGGAACTTCGGGGTCGCGACGGCCTTCGAATTCCGGCTCCATCCGTTCGGGCCGGATCTTCATCGCGGCGTCCGGATCTACCCGGCCGCCCAGGCGCACGAGGCGTGGGCGGTCTTCGAGGCGTTCGCCCGGTCCGCGCCCCATGCCGTCGCGACCATCTTCGGGATCGACCGAGAAGGCCCCACCGTCGATACGCCGGACGCTCTCGCGGGTCAGACGATCGTCTACGTCGCCTTCAACCACAGCGGGGCGCCGGAGGATGTCGAACGGGATACCGCGGGCCTGCGCGCCGGACCGTCCCCGGTCTCCGAGACGATCGGGAACTCGTCCTACCTCGAGGTCCAGGGAGCCCATGATCTCGTTCTCGGCTGGGGCCGCCGCTCGTACCTGCTGAGCACGAACGGCAACGGCCTCAGCCCGGCGGCGCTGGACCAGCTCGTCGACCTGGTGGCGACGTCGCCGGGGGAGGGGAGCTTCTCGATCACCGCCCTGCGCGGAGCCATCGCGGACGTGCCCGAGGACGCCACCGCGTACGCAGGGCGTGCGGCGGCGTACGACCTCAGCGCCGACATCGCCTGGACCGATCCCAACCTCGACGAGGCGTGTCGGGCCTGGGCTCGGCAGACGATGGCGGCGGTCGAGCCGGACAGGGCCCTCGGCCGCTATGCCAACGGGAACTCCGCAGCCGGTCCTGAGGTGTCGCGCAGCATCTACGGCGACGCGAAGCTCGAGCGCCTGCGCACCCTCAAGCGCTCCTGGGACCCGGACAACGTCTTCCACCTCAACCACAACATCGCGCCCTGAGCGCCGGGTCCTCTATCCCGGGCAGCGGGTGACCTTGGACCCTGGTCCGCGCTTGCTCGCCCGCGTACGGTCGACCTTCGACGGAAGGAGCGCCATCCATGCCCAGCGTGTTGATCGTCCATGCCAGCCGCCACGGCGCCACAGCCGGGATCGCCGAGCGGATCGCCGAGGTGCTGCAGTCCACCGGCGTCCGGACGAACGTCGTCGACGCCGCCGAGATGCCCGATCCGGCGCCGTTCGATGCGTGCGTCATCGGAGGCGGCGTCTACATGGGGAAGTGGGTCTCGTCGGGGACCGAGTTCCTCGATCGGTTCGCGTCGACCCTTGCGACCAGGCCGATCTGGCTGTTCAGCAGCGGCCCACTGCCGGGCTCGACGAAGGAGCCGACCGCCGCCGTCGAGGACCCCATCGAGTCCGCACTCGGGCCCGCACAGGGACCCGGGAGCGGCGGCCGCCGCCAGATCGAGGAGCTCAGCGAGCGGATCCATCCGCGCGACCACCGAGTCTTCTTCGGCGCGTTCGATCCGAGCGATCCGCCCAGGAGCATGTCCGAGCGCGTGGTCCGGATGATGCCGGGTTCCAAGGGCATCCTCCCGCCCGGCGACTTCCGCGACTGGCCGGCCATCGAAGCCTGGGCGCGCCAGATCGCGGGCGCGTTGAGCACCGAGCCCGTCACGCTCTGAGCCGACCGTGGTCCTGCCCGTCTGACCGCGCACGATCCGCCGGCAGCGGGCATCGCCCGCGGCGGTCACCCGGGGTTGGCTCGGCCGGCCAGTATGATGGTGGCCGGCGATGGCATCGTCGGCGAGGGCATGCAGCAGACCAGGAGGGTGATCCCGTGGGTAGACAGCGTTTCGAATCATCGGTCACAGCGATCTCCTGGATCCCGTCGGAGGCCATCAGCGGGCCGTCGAAGATACCGTTCGAGCTCGGCGTCACCCATTACGACACGCCGCCACCGGATCACATCGACGACCTGGAGCAGCTCCGGGTGAGCGATCGGTTCCGCGAGGCCAACGAACTGCGGGCCTTCATCGAGGTCGAGGACGGGCGCATCGTCGACCACGGGCACCTGGGCAAGGGCCATATCGGAGCCACGACGGTGCGCGTGGGTCCGGCGGCCATCCGGTTCCCGGCGGTCCACCTGCCCGATATCCAGCCGGAGCCCGAGGTCGGACCGGACGCCGTGCGCTTCACTCAGACGGTCGGTGGCCGGATGGGTCTGCCGACCCCGAGACCGGTCAAGCATCGGCCGTTCGTCCAGTTCTGGCCGTCGATCGCCTGGACGACACTCGCGCTGACCCTCCACGCCGACGGCACGGCGACCCACGAGCTAGTCGGGGCGAGCCCGTTCCCACGCCACTGGATCTACGACGATGCCGGTGACCTCGCGGAGAAGAGCGGGACGATCGACTTCGGGAAGTGGTTCAACGACTCATTCGGGGATCGGACGCCGTGGGGCGAACAGGACTCGCCGGCGATCGTTGCGGCCGTCGAATCCGCGCTCGAGCGTTCCCTCTCGTCAAGCATCATGCGCGGCGATGCGCAGCCCGCGATCCGGTCGCTCGACGAGGGCGAGACGCTCGTCACGCAGGGTGATCCGGGCACTGACGTGTTCCTGATCCTCGATGGGATCTTCGTCGTCGAGGTGGATGGCGATCCCGTCGTTGAGATCGGTCCGGGCGCCGTGGTAGGGGAGCGCGCGGCCCTCGAAGGTGGCGGGCGCCGGACTGCGTCCCTGATCGCGCGAACGCGGGCCAGGGTGGCGAGCGTGCCGGCGGACGCCCTTGACGCGAACGCGCTGGGAGCGCTGTCCGCGACCCGGACCACCTGAGGCGGCCGGCCGTCTTCCGACGACAGGACCATGGCGCGAGTGACCGCCAGATAGAGCAGGAGTGAGCGCGATGACACGAACCGCTGCACGACCAGCCTGGGTCGAGCTCGCTACCGATGATCCGGCCGCTGCGCGCGCCTTCTACGCGGACCTGTTCGGTTGGCGGATCGAGGTGCATCCCGATCCACAGTACGGGGGCTACGGGATGGCGCGACTATCCGAGGGC
>JAOUEG010000100.1 GCA_029858845.1 Chloroflexota bacterium
GTCGCGCACTGGGGCGGAGGCGGTCGTCTACACGCAGCTCGTGGACTACGGCGTCACGACCGCCGAGACCAAAGCTCGCGCCCTGGCCCTGATCAGGCAGTGGGGCATCGGCCGGGCGGGCTTCGACGATGGGATGGTCGTCTTCTTCGATATCGATCCATCCCTCGAGCACGGCCAGGTCCAGCTCTATGCCGCGCCCGGCTTCGAGTCGTCGTTCCTCACCAACAGCGAGCGCCAGTCCATCTACGAGAACGACATGCTGCCCCACCTGCGGGACGCCGACTTCGACGCTGCCCTGGCCGTCGCCCTCGAGCGGGTGGATGCCGCTGCGACACCGGAGAACGCGCAGCGGCTGCAGGCCGGGCGCCAATTCAACGCCGTCCTTGGCCTGGTCGGGGCGCCGATCGTGTTCATGGCGCTCGCCGGCTGGGCGATCTTCTCGTGGCGGCGGTACGGCAAGGATCCGGTCTACCTCGATGATCCATCCATCCTCATGCCGGCGCCACCGCCGGACCTCACCGCCGCGTCGGGGGCGTTCGTGATGGACGGCCGAACGTCGCGTCGGGCGTTGACGACGGCGATGCTCGACCTGGCATCGCGTGGCCTGATCTCGTTCCGAGAGGAGCAGACCGGCCTGTTCGGGATGTCGCGCAAGGTGGGCGTGGACACGGACCCGCCGCGGGGCGACGACGTGGAAGAGGCGCACCGCCGACTCAATGCCCGACGACCGACGGGTCCGGCCGAGGCCGTCGCACTCCAGCGCCTGCGTGCCATCGACGGCTCCGACCATTTCGTCGATCCGGATAAGCTGCCCCAGTTCGGCGAGGCGGTCCCGTCGTTCGACCGGGCCCTGGCGGACCACGTCGTGCAGCGTGGCTGGATGGCGGAGCGACCGAGCGCGGTACGCACGCGATGGCAGATCCGGGGAGGGCTGGCGGTCGCGGCCGGGATCGCCGCCCTGGTCGGCGGCATCAACATCCCGATGTCCGGGCTCGTGCTCATCGGTATCGGTGCCATCGCCGGCGGGATCGTCCTCCTGGCAGTGTCAGGCTGGATGCCCGCCGTGACGATGCCCGGGGCCATCATCCGGGCGATGTTGAGCGCCTACAGGCGGACGCTCCACAAGACCATGGAGCAGGCCCGTTCCATGCAGCAGGTCGTGGACGATGCGGCCCTCGAATGGCTCGAGACGCCGGACCAGGCCGTGGTCTGGGGCACCGCCCTCGGACTGCAGGACGACATCGAGGCCGTCCTCAAGCGGTCCCTCGAAGACGTCGAGGGAGGGCGCGTCGCGGCCACGTCGGCGTACTTCCCGGCCTGGTATCGAACGTCCGAAGGATCGACCTTCGCGAGCGCTGCGGCGTCGGGGAGCGGCGGATCCATCTTCTCCGGGTCGGCCGTACCGGATGTCGGCGGGATGATGTCCGCCCTCGGAACGATCGGGAACTCGCCGGCATCCTCCGGCGGTGGCGGCGGGTTCGGCGGCGGGGGCGGCGGTGGTGGGGGCGGCGGCGCCGGGGGCGGGTTCTAGGCGACGGGCCAGACGCGGCGGCGCGGGACGCGGCGATCCGGGGCGACCGGTCCACCCGGGCGGCTATCCACCGAACATCTCCCGGCAGGTCTCCAGTCCGTCGACCGTGACGGGCGAGCGTCGGCGGGCTCGCCATCCGTCCGCCGTCAGCCGATATCGCCGGGTCTCGCGGGACACGCCCTGAGGGGCGTGGGCCCCGAACCCGTCGTCCTCATAGCCGAGCGATCGCGATACGGCCATGGAAGCCGCGTTGTCCAGGAACGCCTCCGAACGCGCGAGACGGGCGCCGAGGCTGTCGAAGACGAAAGCGAGGGCGGCCGAGCGCATCTCCTTCCCGAGCCCCTGTCCCTGGAACGAGCTGCCGAGCCAGGAGCCGGTGTCCACGGCGCGGTGGACCGGAAACGCGAGACCCCAGATGGATTGCGATCCGATCACCCGCCCGTCCCACTCGACCATGAGGTTGAGGCGCCAGTCGTCCTCGGACCACTGGGCCCGCGCCAGCCAATGGTGCTGCAGGAAGGCACGCTCGAAGTCCGGACTCGGCCGTACCGACCACGCGACGGAGAACGGCATCGTGTCCGGCGGATGGATCCCCGCTCGCGCCAGGTCGATCATGGCCAGCAGGTCGGCGTCCGTGGGCAGGCGCATCACCAAGCGCTCGCTCCGGATCCGCAGCGCGAAGAGCGGCCAGGCGGACGCCAGGGGGCCTTGGCTCATGGCGAGGGCGGGCTGCTCGGCGTTCATGGTCACCCGACGCTACACTCCGCCCATGGGTGCTGTCGAGACGATGGAAGACTTCTTCGAGAAGCTGAACCAGGGCGACCGTGAAGGCGCGGTGGCCCTGATGGACGAGAAGACCGAGATGCGGGTGCACGTCGGGGACAGCGTGCAGACCTTGCGCGGCGTCGAACGCGTCGGCGGCTGGTTCCTCCGCGGCGATGCCGGGTTGCGGATGATCCCGGGTGGCATCCGGGACACCGGTAACACCTACGAGGCGGACCTGCTCGTGGTCCGGCCCGGCGCCCCGACCCAGCACATCGACGCCACGTTCCGCGTGGAGGCCGGCCGGATCACGGCCATCAACATCGCACCCCGGTAACGGCTGCCCCAGGCTGCGGGGCCGCTGTCGGCGGATCGCGCCGCCTAGGGCGCGGGCGACTCAGCATCGCCGCCGGAGACCTCTTCGGGCGGCGGCAACGGGATGATGATCTTGTCGCCGACGGCGATCCGATCCGGGTTTGTGATCGTGTCCGCGTTCGCTTCCAGTAGTTGATCCAGGGTCACGCCGAACTCGCGGGCGACCTTCGAGAGCGTGTCGCCCGTCTTGATGACATAGACCTGGGGGGTCGGCTCGGGTACCGGTGTGGGCTCCGGGGTCGCCGTCGCCACGGCCGCGCTCGGGCTCGGGCTCGGCCCTGGGTCGTCGGTGCCGCCGATCCCGAACAGGGCCGGCAGGAAGAACAATGCGACGGCTGCGATCGCCAGGGCGCCGGCCAGGACCGCCACGCGCGGCAACGGCGGGATGCCGCCGAGACCGGCTCGCGATCTGATCATCGGATACGCCTCGGACCGTCGCGCGCGCTCCCAGGTGGGGCCGTCGTGCTGCACCGGCTCGCGCCTCGGCGTCACGGGCGGCGACGGTTCGCCGGTCCGGGTCGAGCTGACGGCCGGCCGACGGCCCGAGCGGGTGGACGGCGGGTAGGCTCTCGGCGAGCGATCACCGGCTGCGTGCGCCGTGGCACCGACGGCTGCGGCACCGCCCACGAGTCCGGCGAGCTCCGGATCGGCCGGCGACGAGGGCTCGTCCGACGACCACGTCCCCGAGGCTCCTGCCGGCTGAGCCGGATCAGATAGCGATCCGCCACCCGCGAGGCGATCCGCGGCACTTCCCGCCAGGCCCTGCCCCTCGGAGGCTCGCGAACCCAGCGATCCGGGACTCATCGAGGACGGCCCGCCGCCGGCTGCCTCGCCCGACATGCCGGAGGGAGTCCTGGCGTCGGACGCCCACGGGGGCGGAGCGGCCCAGTCGCGCGGCGGATTCCGATGCGGCGTGAGCTCGATCGGGACGTCGTCCGATCGCGGCGGGGCGATCCACTCCTCGGCCCCCCCAGTGGGAAGGTCCTTGGCGAGGCGGCCGGCAAGCGCCGCGTCCGCAGCGGCGACCGCCGGAGCAGCGGCATCCGTCCCGCCCACCGGTGCATCTGCGGGCGCCTCGCGGTCGGTCCGCGCCTGGGCAGCCTCCCGCCTGGCCCAGGCCTGGAACGTGGGACAGACCGGGAAGGCGCTGGACAGGCAGTAGGCCTCCTGGTGGGCCAGCGCACGAGGTGCGGGTTGGTCATCGGCGAAACACCGATGGCGATGGTCTGGTCGATCCGCCCGAGCTTCTCGATCGTCGTCGAACGCGACGAACGGACACGCTGGGGACCCCTCGGTGCCTGGCAGCCCTCGCTCGGTCATCGCGGCGATGATACCGGTCCGCGGCAGCGTCGCGCCCGCCTCGGCCACTCGTTTGACAGGCCCGGCCACGGCTCGGACACTTGGCCCACCCCCAGAGACCACCGGTCCTGACCTGGAACCCAGCGTGAAGGAGCCCGCATGTCCCGATTCGCCGAATGGCTCACCCCCTCGACCACGGCACGCGCTCATTGCGATCTGCCGTGCGGGGTCTACGATCCGGAGCAGGCCCGCATCGAGGCGGAGTCCTGTCATCGCATCATCGAGAAGTACGCCGCCAACGAGGACCCGGTCTTCCGCAGTCGCGCCATCGGGATCAAGGAGGAGCGGGCCGACCTGGTCAAGCACCACCTCGACGTCCTGTGGCATGACTACTTCAAGCCCGAGCATTTGGAGACCGTCCCGAACCTGCACGAGCTGTTCTGGTCCGCGACGAAGCAGGTCTCCAAGGTCAAGGCCTCCACGGACGTCACCGATTCGCAGAAGCTCCTCGAGTTGATCGATCAGATCGACGCGGCGTGGAAGGCGACCGGAGGCGAAAGCAAGACCCGCGTGAGCGGTCGACCTGCCTAGGCTCGCGATCCCAGGGAACGTGCACATCCCGAGGCCCCGTCGAAGGACGGGGCCTCGTCGTCTCGCCGGCCTGCGTGTCCGACTCCGAGGGCCGTGGCGGGTCGCGATCGCGGAGGCGAGCATGGAGCCGGGCATCCGGGACGGCGACTGGCTGCTGGTGGACCCTACGACCACGCGCTGGCCTCGCCGGGGCTCCATCGTCGTCTTCCGGGAACCGGACAGCGGAGAGCTCGCCGTGAAACGGGTCGCCGGTCGCCCGGGCGAGCGCATCCCATTCGAGACCGGCTACCTGGAGCTGGCCGACGACGAAGCCTGGCTGCTCAGCGACGCGAACGCCGCGATGACGGCCTCGGCCGGTTTCGGCGAGCCCGTCGACTCACGCCGATACGGTCCCGTCCCGGTCGAGTCGCTCGTGGGACGGGCATGGTTCCGCTATGCGCCGTGGGATCGGATCGGCCCACTCCGCCGCTCCGGGTCTTGACACCGGGGATCCGTCGCCGATGCCGCCCCAGGGCGGGCGTCTACCGACCACGAGCCGTCGGATCCAACCGACCCGCCGAGCTCGGGCGAACCTGACCGGCCGGTCTCCGACGAACCTAGCCGGCCGTCACGGCGAGCGGCTGGCGCTCGAGCTCGATCCCCGCCGCGCGGCAGTCGTCCGCGAACGCGGCCTGCGCCTCCCGTGTCGGGGACCAGCGCGTCGGGAAGCAGACGATCCGGTCCAGGCCGATCTCGGCGAACCGGCCCAGCAGGTCGACTCGTTCCTGGCCGGCATCGCGCATCCCCTCGTCCCGTGCGTAGAGCGAGAACCGGAGCGTGGCGGGATCGCGACCCTCCTCCTCGCAGCGAGCACGAACGTCACGCATCCGGCCCGCGACGTCGTCGGCGCCGAGGAACACGAGATTGAGTTCGTCCGCATACCGGATCGCATAGCCCGCGGTTCGGTTGCGGCCGTTGCCGCCGACGATGATCGGGATGCGCGGCTGCTGGATGCCTTTCGGGACGTTGATCGCGCCACGAACGTGCGCGTGGCGACCTTCATAGGTGGCTCGCCCCGGCGCGAACATCTCGCTGATGACCGCGAGGTGATCGCCCAGGACATCCATCCGTTCGGCCAGAGACGGGAAGCCGTAGCCGTAGGCGAGCCACTCCTCCTCCTTCCAGCCGGCCCCGATGCCGAGCTCGAAGCGGCCGCCGCTGATGACGTCGATGGTGGACGACATCTTGGCCGTGAGCGCCGGGTTGCGAAACCCCGTGCACACGACCATGTGGCCGATGCGGACCCGTCGCGTCGCCATCGCGAGCGCCGCGAGCGTCGCGAACGATTCGAACGTGATCTCATCGGTCGGCGTCGGGACGGTGTGGAAGTGGTCGAAGACCCAGAGCGACTCGAACCCGAGCTCCTCCGCCTGCTCTGCCAGGTCGATCGTGCGCGCCCAGGCATCGGCCGCGGCCCAGCCGTCGAACTCGCCCTTCCAACCCTGGGGGGCCATCAGCCCGACCTGCATGCTCCGTCTCCTTGCTGTCGTGTCGCCCCAATGGTGACCGTTCGCGCGGGATGTCGCGTCGGATGGTTCCGAGGGGAGGAACGGCGGTCGGACGGCCTATCCTGCGGCGATGCACGAGTTCGATCCCGATCCGATGGCGCCGCTCGCCGGCCCGCCGGAACCGTGGGCGTCGTCGGACATGCCGCTCCTGCGCGACCGGCCGCCGTTCCACATGACGGACATGATCGCGGCAGAGCCGTGGATCGCGGAACGGATCCTGGCCGCTCACGCAGCGCCGGACGGGCCCGCGGCCCATCTGGCGGAAGCGGTGCGCGTGTCGATCGACGGCGGAGGCGGGACGGTCGTCACCGGCTGCGGTACCTCTGAGCACGCCGCCCAGGCGGCCGCCGAGATCCTCGGCGAGGTCACGGGGTCGCCCCTGATCCGGAGCGTCCAGGCGTTCGAGCTGTCGCTGGAACCACCCACGGGAGGGCTCGTCATCGGGATATCGCACGAGG
>JAOUEG010000101.1 GCA_029858845.1 Chloroflexota bacterium
CATGGTCGACGACCCCGAGCTCCTCGACCTCGTCGAGCTCGAGGTCCGCGAGCTGCTCTCCAAGTACGAGTTCCCGGGTGACGACATCCCGGTCATCCGCGGCTCCGCGCTCAAGGCCCTCGAGGCCGGCGACAACCTGGCCGATCCGGCCTTCGCCCCGATCCAGGAGCTGATGGACGCGGTCGACTCCTACATCCCGACGCCCGAGCGCGCCGTCGACAAGCCGTTCCTCATGCCGGTCGAGGACGTGTTCGGCATCAAGGGCCGCGGCACCGTCGCCACCGGGCGTATCGAGCGCGGCATCGTCAAGGTCGGCGACGAGGTCGAGCTGGTCGGCGTCAAGCCGACCCGCAAGATCGTCGTCACCGGCGTCGAGATGTTCAAGAAGCTCCTCGACGAGGGCCGCGCCGGCGACAACGTCGGTTGCCTCATCCGCGGCATCGAGCGCGAGGAGATCGAGCGCGGCCAGGTCCTGGCCAAGACCGGCTCGATCAAGCCCCACACCAAGTTCACCGCCCAGGTCTACGTCCTGACCAAGGAGGAGGGTGGCCGCCATACCCCCTTCTACAACGGCTACCGCCCGCAGTTCTACCTGCGCACGACGGACGTCACCGGGGCGATCGGCCTGCCCGACGGCGCCGAGATGATCATGCCCGGCGACAACGTCGAGATGTCGGTCGAGCTGATCACCCCGATCGCTCTCGAGGTCGGCCAGCGCTTCGCCATCCGCGAGGGTGGCCGGACCGTCGGCGCCGGCGCCATCGTCAGCATCGTCGAGTAAGGACGAGAGATGGCGAAGCAGCGGATCCGGATCCGGCTCAAGGCATATGACCACCGACTGCTCGATCAGTCGGCGGCCCAGATCGTCGAGACCGCTCAGCGCACCGGCGCGGACGTCGTCGGTCCGGTTCCGCTGCCGACGCGAATCGAGAAGTTCACCGTCCTGCGTTCTCCGTTCATCGACAAGGACTCCCGGGAGCAGTTCGAGATCCGCACGCACAAGCGGCTCGTCGACATCCTGGACCCGAGCTCGAAGACGGTCGACGCCCTGATGCGACTCTCGCTGGCAGCGGGCGTCGACATCGAGATCAAGATGTGACCGCGGAATGAGTATCGGATTGATCGGCCGCAAGGTCGGCATGACCCAGGTGTTCCAGGATGACGGCACGATGGTGGCTGTCAGCGTCCTGGCCATCCAACCGAATACGGTGACCCGTCTGCGCACCGCGGACCGCGATGGCTACACGGCCGTCCAGCTCGGCACCGAGGTGGTCCGCAAGCTGTCCAAGCCCGAGGCCGGCCAGCTGAAGGACCTGCCCAAGGTCGCCACGGTTCGAGAGTTCCGCGTCGACAGCGTGGACGAGTTCAGCATCGGTCAGACGCTGTCCATCGATGACCTGTTCAACGCCGGCGACGACGTCGATGTGACGGGTGTCTCGAAGGGCAAGGGCTTCGCCGGCCACATCAAGCGCCATAACTTCCACCGCGGGCCCAAGACCCACGGCTCGGACCATCACCGCGAGCCGGGCTCCATCGGACCCGGCACGACCCCGGGTCGTGTCTATCGCGGTCTCAAGATGGCCGGCCACATGGGCGATGAGCGCGTGACCATCAAGAAGGTGCGCGTGGTGCGCACCGATCCTGATCGCAATCTGCTGCTCGTCCGGGGGAGTCTCCCGGGCGCGCGTGGGTCGCTGATCCTCGTGAAGAAGGCCTGACGATGCCGTCCACTCCCGTCTACGACCGCACCGGCAAGGCCGTCGGCAGCGTCGAGCTCAGCGACGAGCTCTTTGCCGCCCCGATCAACGCTGCCGTCCTCCACCAGGTGGTGACCGCCCAGCTGGCGGGCCGACGCATGGGCACCCACGACACCAAGACTCGCGGCGAGGTCCGTGGCGGCGGCCGGAAGCCGTATCGGCAGAAGGGCACCGGGCGAGCACGCCAGGGATCCCGCACGGCCCCGCACTACCGCGGCGGCGGAGCGGTCTTCGGCCCGCATCCACGTTCGTACGAGCAGCGGCTTCCGCGCAAGATGAAGCGCCTCGCGCTTCGCGGAGCGCTGACCGCGAAGTTCGGCGACGAGCAGCTCAAGGTGATCGACACCTTCGGGCTCGAGGCGATCAAGACGCGCGAGCTGGCCGGCGTCTTGCGGGCGCTGGAAGCCACGGGGCGCGTCCTGGTTGTGGCCCCCGGTCGCGACCAGACGCTCGAGCTGTCGGCCCGCAACCTGCCGGCCGTCGAGATCATCCTCGCCGACTCGCTCAACGTCGTGGATCTGCTCAAAGCCGATCTCGTTCTGATCGAGCAGCCCGCATTGGCCCGGATGCAGGAGGTGTACGCGTGAGCGCCCTGACCGCGCCCGAGATCATCCTGCGGCCGGTGATCAGCGAGAAGTCGATCACGGAGTCAAGTCGCGGGAAGTACACCTTCGCGGTCCACAACGACGCCAACAAGATCCAGATCAAGGCGGCGGTCGAGGAGCTGTACAAGAAGGACGGCGTCACCGTCGTGTCGGTGAACGTCCTGACCACGAAGGCCAAGGAGAAGCGACGCGGGACGCGGCGCGGTCGGATCGTCGGCCACACCACGCCCTGGCGCAAGGCCATCGTCACGCTGGCCCCCGGCCAGAAGATCGAATTCTTCGAGGGGGTCTGACCGATGCCACTGAGAAGCTACAAGCCGACCTCGCCCGGTCTTCGCCAGATGACTCGCTCGACATTCGAGGAGATCACGACGAAGGAACCGTACAAGCCGCTTCTGGAGCCGCAGAAGCGCGGCTCGGGCCGGAACAATGCCGGCCGTCGCACCGTCCGCCATCGCGGCGGCGGCGAGAAGCAGCACTACCGCCGGATCGACTTCAAGCGCGACAAGCTCGGCGTGCCCGGTCGTCTGGCGACCATCGAGTACGACCCGAACCGGTCGGCGCGCATCGGCCTCCTGCACTACCGGGACGGCGAGAAGCGCTACATCCTCGTGCCGCATGGGCTCAAAGTCGGCGATGTCGTCGTCGCGGGTCCGGAGGCGGAGGCGCGGGTCGGCAACGCCCTGCCCCTGGCCAACATCCCGCTCGGGACGACGATCCACAACATCGAGCTGACGCCCGGCAAGGGCGGTCAGATCGTGCGCTCGGCGGGGACGTCGGCCCAGCTGCTCGCCAAGGAAGGCGATTACGCCACGGTCCGCATGCCGTCGGGCGAGATGCGCCGCATCCCGATGCGCTGCATGGCGACGATCGGCCAAGTCAGCAACCTCGATCACGAGAACCAGAACCTCGGCAAGGCCGGCCGCGCCCGGCACATGGGCCAGCGGCCCGAGGTTCGCGGCGTCGTCATGAACCCACGAGACCATCCGCACGGCGGAGGCGAAGGCAAGTCCCCGACCGGGATGCCGCCCAAGACCCCCTGGGGCAAGCCCGCCATGGGCTACCGCACCCGGCGGTCCAAGACGACCGGACGTCTCATCGTCCGTTC
Source organism: Chloroflexota bacterium (assembly GCA_029858845.1). Lineage (GTDB taxonomy): Bacteria > Chloroflexota > Limnocylindria > Limnocylindrales > CSP1-4 > SPCO01. Next base: position 3,471 of record JAOUEG010000101.1, read on the forward strand.
GCGGCATCGCAAGTAGCGGGGAGGTAGGAGCAGATGTCCCGTTCCATCAAGAAGGGCCCGTTCGCTGAGGCCCGCCTCCTCGGTCGGATCGAGGGGATGAACAAGCGGAACGAGAAGAAGGTCATCAAGACCTGGTCTCGAGCGTCCGTCATCTTCCCGACCTTCATCGGCCACACCATCGCCGTCTACAACGGCAAGAAGCATGTCCCGGTCTACGTGACCGAGAACATGGTCGGCCATCGACTTGGTGAGTTCAGCCCCACCCGCAACTACCGCGGGCACGGCCGACACACCGAGCGGTCGACGTCGCTGAAGTAGGAGCGGCCGACCGTGCGTGTTACCGCTACCGCCAAGTACCTGCGAGGCTCGACCCGCAAGACCCGCCTGATCACCCAGGCGATCAAGGGCAAGCCCGTCGAGGAGGCCGCCGTGCTGCTCCGGTTCATGCCGCAGCGGGCCGCGGCGGACGTCGCGCGCGTGCTGAAGAGCGCGACCGCGAACGCCGAGAACAATCACAACCTTTCCGCGGAGGACCTCGTCATCGTCGACGCGATCGCCGATGAGGGCCCGACGATCAAGCGGTTCCGTCCGCGGGCCCAGGGTCGGGCATTCCCGATCCACAAGCCCATGACCCACATCACCATCGTCGTCGCGGACCAGGAGGCCTGACATGGGACACAAGGTCCATCCGTACGGCTTCCGCCTGGGTGTCTCGCGCACCTGGACCGCGAAGTGGTATGCGGATGACAAGGAGTACACCGCCTCCCTCAAGGAGGACATCGCGATCCGCACGCTCATCGACAAGCGGCTGGCCAATGCCAGCGTCAGCGGTGTCGAGATCGAGCGAGGCATCAATCACGTGACCGTCACCATCCACACCGCCAAGCCCGGCATCGTGATCGGGAAGGGTGGAGCGAACGTGGAGGTGCTCCGTCAGCAGATCGGCGCCCTCTCGAATCGCAAGGTCAAGCTGGAGATCAAGGAGATCCGCCAGCCCGAACTCGATGCCCATCTCGTGGCCATGAACATCGCCGGGCAGCTGTCTCGTCGGATCGCGTTCAAGAAGGCGATGAAGCAGGCCATCCAGCGCTCGATGAAGGCCGGCGCCAAGGGTGTGAAGATCGCGGTCGCGGGGCGCCTCGGCGGGTCCGAGATGGGCCGGCGCGAGTGGGACAAGGAGGGGCGGATCCCCCTCGGCACCCTGCGTGCGGACATCAGCTACGGCCAGGTGCACGCCCACACGACCTACGGCCGCATCGGCGTCAAGGTCTGGATCTATCGCGGCGACATCGCCCAGGAGCCGATCCGGCGACCTGAGCTCGGCGCCGGCACCCCGGCCTCGACCGGGACGGGGGTCTGAACCATGTTGATGCCGCGGCGCGTCAAGCATCGCAAGGTCATGCGCGGACGGATGTCCGGCATGGCCAAGGGCGGTCACACGGTCGCCTTCGGAGAGTACGGCCTGGCCACCCAGGAGCCGGCCTGGATCACGAGCCGCCAGATCGAGGCGGCCCGGCGCGCGATGACCCGATCGGTCAAGCGCGGCGGCAAGATCTGGATCCGGATCTTCCCGGACAAGCCGGCGACGAAGAAGCCCGCGGAGACGCGGATGGGCTCTGGCAAGGGCGCCCCCGACCATTGGGTCGCGGTGGTCAAGCCCGGCCGGATCCTGTTCGAGATGGCCGGAGTCGATCACGACGCGGCGATCGAGGCGATGCGACTTGCCAGCCACAAGCTGCCCGTGGCGACCCGCGTGGTCGTCCGCGAAGGCGCGAAGGAGGCGTGACCGATGGACATCGACAAGGTCCGCACGCTGTCCGACGTCGAGCTCGACGAGGCTCTGCGTGAAGCCAAGCAGGATCTCTGGGGCGCGCGCTTCGCGCTCTCCACGAGGCAATTGAAGGACTACAGCACGATCCCGCAGACGCGGCGAACGATCGCGCGGATCCTGACCGTCCAGCGCGAGCGCAAGCTCGGCAAGACGGCCTGACGGGATATCACGCGATGACAGGAGCGAACACCAAGGTGCAGGCACAGCGGAAGACGAAGGTCGGCCGTGTCGTCAGCGACAAGATGGACAAGACGATCGTCGTGTCCGTCGAGCGGCTGGCGCGCCACCGGCTGTACAAGCGGGTCATCCGCTTGAGCACGAAGTTCAAGGCCCACGACGAGTCCAACGATGCCCGCATCGGCGACACCGTTCTCATCGAGGAATCGCGCCCCCTTTCGGCCACGAAGCGCTGGCGACTCGTCAGCGTGGTCCAGCGCGCCGGCGAGCAGAGCTTGCCCGGCGAGTCGGTGGTGACCGAGGAAGAAGCGACGACCGAGGCGATCCACGCCGCCGCCCATCCGGGCCGGACCCGCGCGAGCGAGTCGGACGCGGCCGAGCCCGGCAGCGAGCCGGAAGCCGTCCCGGCGTCCGATGAGGAGGCCTCGGCGTGATCCAGCCCGAGACCCGACTCAAGGTCGCCGACAACACGGGCGCGCGGAGCATCCAGTGCATCCGCGTGATGGGTCGATCCCTCAAGACCACGGCCGGTGTCGGCGACGTGATCATCGCCAGCGTGAAGCAGGCGATCCCGAACGCCGCCGTCAAGAAGGGCGACGTGGTTCGCGCGGTCATCGTCCGCACCGCCAAGGAATACGGTCGTCCTGACGGCAGCTACATCCGCTTCGACGAGAACGCGGCCGTGCTCATCAACAACCAGGGCAATCCGCGCGGCACGCGCATCTTCGGACCGGTGGCGCGTGAACTGCGCGACCGGAACTACATGAAGATCGTGTCGCTCGCCCCGGAGGTGCTCTGATGGCCGTCCGGACCGCCGTTCCGAAGTCGCCCAAGGTGCCCGAGATCCGCAAGGGCGACACGGTCGTCGTCCTTGCCGGCAAGGACGCCGGCAAGCGCGGCAAGGTCGAGCGCGTCGTGCGCCGGCAGGCCGCTCCCCGCGGTGGTCGGAGCATGTTCCGCCGCGGCTCCTCGGCCGGCGGCGTGAGCGTCGTCGTCGAGGGACTCAACATCGCCAAGCGCCACACCAAG
>JAOUEG010000102.1 GCA_029858845.1 Chloroflexota bacterium
CGAGGTCAGCCCGGACGAGCAGACTCGGCGCCTTGAGGCCCGGATCAACGATCCGCGCAAGGTCTGGAAGCTGACGGACATGGACCTCAAGTCGTACAGTCGCTGGTACGACTACTCGCGAGCCCGAGACGCCATGCTCGCCTCGACCGACACGCCGTGGGCACCGTGGTACATCGCGCATACAGACGACAAGAAGCGAGGCCGGCTCAACATCATCAGTCACCTGTTGAGTCGCGTGCCCTACTCGCCGCTCCAGGTGCGCGAGGTCAAGCTTCCGCGGCGTCAGGGAAGGGGCGACTATCTCGAACCGGAGCAGCCGCTGAAGTACATCCCGACCCCGTTCTGAAGCAGGCGATCCACGCGGACTTCCCATGGCGGAAGACCCGACCAGGACCGAGGGACTGATCCTGCCGTTCAGGCGGGTGATCGCCGGCGGGTCGAGCGGGGATCGAAGGAGGAGGAGGAGGAGGAGAGATCATGACGGACCTCGCCGGACCCACCAAGGCGGGATCGGAAGACGATTGGCATGCACTGACGGCCGAAGACGTCGCAAGCCAGCTGCAGGTCGATCCAGCCAGCGGCCTGTCGCCATCCGAGGCAACGCAGCGGCTCAAGACATACGGTCCGAACGCGCTGGCCGAGGCAGTGCCGGAACCGGTATGGAAGCGCTTCCTGAAGCAGTACCGGGAATACATGCAGATCGTCCTGGTCGGTGCCGCGGTCGTCAGCCTGCTGATCGGCGAGTACGTCACCGGGGTGGGCCTCATCCTCCTGACGCTCTTCAATGCCTGGCTCGGGTACCACCAGGAGGGCAAGGCCGAGGCCGCTGCCGCAGCGCTCGGCAAGATGATGAAGGCCGTTGCCAAGGTGCGACGCGCCGGCGATGTCAACGAGGTCCCGGCCGAGCAGATCGTTCCCGGCGACATCGTTCTGTTGGATGCCGGCGATCGGGTACCGGCCGATGGGCGCGTGATCGTCGCGGCGACGCTGCAGATCGAGGAAGGCGCACTGACCGGCGAGAGCGTGGCGGTCGAGAAGAGCAGCGATGTCATCGCGGCGCGGGACGTGCCGCTCGGCGACCGCAGCGACATGGCGTTCATGAATACGAACGTCACGCGGGGCCACGGCGAGGTGCTTGTCACCACGACGGGGATGAGCTCGGAGGTGGGCCACATCGCGAACGTCCTGGCCGGACAGAAGGTCGAGAAGACCCCGCTGACCAAGCAAGTGGACCGTCTCACCATCTTCATCATCGGGATGGCCGGTCTGGGCTTCCTGGCGATCATCGCCATGGGGCTGGCGCAGGGCGAGGACCCCAAGGAGCTGTTCAACATCGGTGTCTCCCTGGCGGTCGGCTCGATCCCCGACGCGCTGCCCGCCGTCGTGACGCTCATCCTTGCGGTGGGTTCGGTCGCCATGGCGAAAGAACACGCGATCATGAAGACCCTGCCCTCAGTCGAAACCCTGGGCTCCACCTCTTCGATCAACTCCGACAAGACCGGGACGCTGACCATGAACCAGATGACGGTTCGCGAGATCACGACCGTCGCTCATCGGTACACCGTCAGCGGTCAGGGCTATGGCTTCGAGGGCCAGGTGCAGCGGACGGAGGGCGATGCCGAAGCCGACCTGGACTACGTCATGTTCCCGTGCGCCCTGTGCAATGACTCGGACATCCAGGAGGGAGCCGTCGTCGGGGATCCGACCGAGGGTGCCCTGTACGTACTCGCGCAGAAGGGCGGCGTCGACGTCAAGGCGTTCCGCCAGAACCATCCGCGGATCGCATCGGTCCCGTTCGATTCGGACTACAAGTTCATGGCGACGTTCCACGAGATGACGGACGCCGCCGGCAAACCCGTCGTGCGCGCCTATATCAAGGGCGCACCGGACGTCATCCTCGATCGATCGGCATTCGCACGGATGCCGGGCGGCGTCAGCCAGCCACTCACCGACGAAATGCGGGCCAGGGTCTTGGCCGAGAATGATCGGATCGCCGGCCAGGGCATGCGCGTGCTGGCCTTCGCCCAGCGAGAGTTCGATCCGGCCACCTTCGATGCCTCGGCCGACATGATGGCGCTCATGCAGGACCTCGAGATGGCGGCGTTGGTCGGTGAGGTCGATCCGCCCCGCGAGGAGGCCAAGACCGCCATCGCAGCCGCGAGGGACGCCGGGATCCGGGTGCGGATGATCACCGGCGACCATGCCGTCACCGCCGCGGCGATCGCGGCGGAGTTGGGCATCGAAGGGCGCGCCGTGACGGGCGCGGAATTCGGCGCTCTGAGCGACGCCGAGGCCGACCGGCAGGTGGACGAGATCGGCGTGTTCGCCCGCGTCGCTCCCGAGCACAAAGTCCGCCTGGTCGAGGTGCTCAAGCGGAAGGGCAACATCGTGGCCATGACCGGCGACGGCGTCAACGATGCCCCAGCCATCGGCGCTGCGGACATCGGCATCGCGATGGGCATCACCGGGACGGATGTCGCGAAGGGCGCGGCCAAGATGATCCTTGCCGACGACAACTTCGCGACCATCATCGCGGCGGTCGAGCAGGGCCGTGTCGTCTACGACAACCTGCAGAAGTTCATCCGCGTCCAGGTCGCCAACCTGTTCATGTTCATCCTGGCCTTCGTCGGCTCGAGTCTCTTCGCAGTGGCGGGCACGGCGTTGTTCAGCCCGCTGCAGGTCCTCTGGATCCACATGGCGATCGTCGCCCCCATCGGTGGCGTTCTGGGGCTAGACGCGGCGTCGCCCGGGATCATGCAGCGGCGGCCGAGGCCCTTCAACGAGCAGATCATCTCCCGCCCGATGATGGCGCGGCTGGCCGGCGCCGGCCTGTTCATGGCAGCTGCGGCGCTCATCCTGACGGAGATCGGCAAGACGACATACGGCTCGCTGCAGGTCGGCCAGTCGATGGCGCTCGTGGGCCTCTCGCTCATGAACATCTTCCTCGCCTTGAACCTGCGGTTCCCGGAGGAGAGCGCGTTCGGGCGGGCGACGCTGGCCAACCCGAAGTTCCTGCAGGCGATCGCATGGGTCGTCATCGCCTCCATCCTCATCACCTCGGCGGGAGTCCTGCAGAACATCTTCGGGACGACGTCACTGACCGGGGAGCAGTGGGGGATGTGCCTTGTACCCGGAGTCATCCTGCTGATCCTCGGGGAGCTCCTGAAGGTCTTCCTGCGGGCGCGGCGACCGAAGGAAGAGGTCACGCTGGGAGCAGCGACAGCAGCCGCTTGATAGCGGGCATGCCACAGCGGTCTGTGCCGGGACGAGGTGGAGCGTGAGTTCCGTGCGGTTCCCGGATCCGCGGCAGGTCCCGGGACGCCTGATCGTGCGTTGGTCCGCATCGCGCTTCCTCGCAAGTGCGAGTCAGTTCCGCGTCCGCATTCGCGAGCTTGTAGCGGCCCGGACAACGGCGCCGCGGTGGGTGCTCGTCGCGGCTGAGCCGATCACGGACATCGACACGACCGCAGCCGCCATGCTGGCCGATCTCGATCCCGAGTCGGACTCACACAGGGGATCCACGTGGCCTCCGCCGAGCTCCGTCCAGCGTCCGCGACACCGTTGCCCGGTACGGTCTCCTGGCGCCCATCGAGCAGGGCCATCTCCACCGGTCTTTGACCGAAGAGGTCACGGCGTCCGAGCGCGAGGCGCGAGTCGGCGAGGTTTCCGCTAGCCGGCCTCCCCCGTCGCTATGCCGGGGGAGGGGCGAGCGGCGGAGCCCGTGAGCCATGCCGCAGCTGCGGTCGTGGTTGGCCCCTTGGGCCTGACGGCAGTCAACCACCGACGGCCGCTTGTGCGCGAGCGCCATGCCATCGAATCCAGGTCGGTCCAGATGAACGGCGTGCCAGATCGGTGCGGTATACTCGCGCCCCCAAAGCTGGCCAGCCCTCTCGCGAGGCGCGGGATCGGTCGGCCCGCGACACCGCCGCCCCGAAAGGATTCCACGTGCAGGCGTACTCGAGGCTCATCCTGGTCTCTCTTCTCGTGGCGGTGTTCGTGTCCGCCTGCTCATCGGGATCCGCGGCGCCAACAGGGACCGCAGCCGAGATTGCGAACGACGTCTTCGTCGAAGCCGCTGTGGAACCGTTCGGCGAGACCCTCGCCCTGACGTCTGATCAGGAGATCGAGTACTTCCTCGGTTCCACGGACTATCCGCCGTTCACCGACACCGCCGTCGTCCAGCCGATGATCAGCATCGACGCGCGCATCCTGTACATCCTCGAGGTGGCGACAGAGCAGGAAGCGGCCGATGTCGTCGAGCAGCTCAGGGTTGATGTCGATCCGGAGCGATTGATCTGCGTCGTCTTCTCCATGGACGACGTCGTCATCGACAGCCGAGGCACGGTCGTCTTCATGGTGATCGACTCGAACCACGACGAGCGGAACGACCTGGCAGAGGCCTTCAAGACCATCGAGTAGCCCCGGCGCCCCGCTTCCGCACCGGGCGCGGCCGCGCCGATGGTCTTCAGTAGCCTGGAATTCCTGTTCCTGTTCCTGCCGGCGATCCTGCTGGCGTACTTCGCGGTGCCCGTCCGACTCCGGAACCCGGTCCTCCTGGCCGGAAGTCTCTTCTTCTACGCGTGGGGCGAACCCGTCTACATCGTCCTCATGCTGGTGTCGATCACGGTCAACTACGGCCTGGCCCTCGCGATCGATCGATTTCGCGGCACGCCGCGTTCGCGCGCCGCGCTCATCGGCGCGGTGGCCATCAGCCTCGGGCTGCTCGGGTACTTCAAATACGCGGGCTTCCTCATGGACACGATCAACGGCCTTCTCGGCACAGACTTCGTGAGCCCGGACTTGCCACTCCCGATCGGGATCAGCTTCTACACCTTCCAGATCATCTCGTACACGGTCGACGTCTACCGGCGTGACGTCCCGGCCCAGCGCAGCTGGGTCACCCTCGCGATGTACATCTCCCTGTTCCCGCAGCTGATCGCCGGTCCGATCGTCCGCTACAAGACGATCGCCGCGGAGCTGACCCATCGGACGCCCACGTTGGAACGTTTCGCTGAGGGTGCGGGTCGTTTCACCATCGGGCTGGCGAAGAAGGTGATCATCGCCAACAACATCGGCCTGATCTGGAAGGACACGCTTCTGAGCTCGGAGCCATCCGTGCTGCTCGCGTGGCTGGGGCTCACGGCATTCGCACTCCAGATCTACTTCGACTTCTCCGGCTACAGCGACATGGCCATCGGGTTGGGCCGGATCCTGGGGTTCACGTTTCCCGAGAACTTCGACTATCCATACGTCTCGCAGACTGTCACGGAGTTCTGGCGCCGTTGGCACATGTCGTTGGGGCAGTGGTTCCGCGACTACGTCTACATCCCAATGGGCGGGAATCGCGTCCCCTACCTGGCCTGGGTCCGGAACGTCCTCGTCGTCTGGTTCCTCACGGGGCTCTGGCACGGTGCGGCCTGGAACTTCGCCCTGTGGGGCGTCTACTTCGGGGTCCTGATGATCGTCGAGAAGGCGTTCCTGCACGATCTGCTGTACCGATTGCCCCGCATGGCACGCCACGCGTACCTGATCTTCGCTGTGTTGATCAGCTGGACCCTGTTCGAGCTCGGCAATATCGCCCAGATCGAGCAGTACCTTGCCACCATGTTCGGCCTGGCCGGCGTCCCGATCGTCAACGACGAATCGGTCTACGTACTGCGCTCAAACCTCGTGCTCTTCGTCGTCGCCATCGGCGCCTCCGTACCGCTCCTTCAGGCGGTGCAGACGCGCATCCCGGATCGGCCGTTCATCCGGCAAGCGGGCGTGCCCGCGATCCAGGCGGTTCTCCTGGTGGTGAGCTATGCGTATCTCCTCGACTCCACTTTCAACCCGTTCCTCTACTTCCGCTTCTGATGCGCGACACCGTTCGGAGCCCCCACCTGCCCAGCGTGCTCGTGTTCCTGATCTTCGTCTTCGGCTTCACCGCCCTCAATCTCCTCGCCCCGACCAAAGGGGTCAGCACCCTGGAACGTCGTGAGTTGGCACAGCGGCCGCGGCTGACGGTGGAGAGCGTGATCAGCGGGCAGTTCATGGAGGACTACGCGTCGTTCATACGCGATCAGGCGGCACTTCGGGACGAGCTCCGATTCCTGAAATCGTCCGTGGAGCGGGGTGTCCTCCGGAAGGTTGAGAACAACGGCGTCTACGTTGTGGGGGATCGCGTCTACGACAAGTTCTATGGGATCCGGGAACCGCTCGCCGTCACCGCCGCACAGCGGATGAACGAGATCATCGCGTCGATCCAGGGTCGGCGCGCCTTCCTGTCCGTGATCCCGACGAAAGCCCAGGGGTTGGAGGGTGACGGATACCTCCTGTCCGACCAGGGCTGGATCGCCGATGCGCTGCGGGACACCGTGGATGCCACGTATCTGGACCTCATGGATCTCGCAGCAGCCGGGACCGAAACCCGCTATTACGGCGCGGATCCCCACTGGACCACGGAGGGTGCGATCCGGGCATATGAGATCGTCGCGCTCG
>JAOUEG010000103.1 GCA_029858845.1 Chloroflexota bacterium
GCTCGGACGCCGGCTGACGGCCGCGTAGATCGCACCGAGGAAGCGGCTCGGGACGCGCCCGATCACGACCGGCTCCACCAGGCCCGCGGCAGCCGAGAGATCCGGCCAGCGTCGGGCCGGGAACGGATGCGGGACCCACGGGTTGCCCCGGTCGGCGTCGTACTCGACCACGACGAATGGCGCCCCAGGCCGCAGGTGTCGAGCGAGCGAGCGGACGACGCCGGCCTGACGATCCGGATCGACGAAGTGCAGGCAATTGGCCGCGACCAGCCCATCGAGCGGCGGCAGGTCCAGCTCGCCGGTCAGGTCGCCGACGAGGGTCCGGATCCTCGTCGCCGGAAAGCGCGCGGCGATCGAGGCGGCATTGTCGCGGAGCGCATGCCCGTCGCGGTCCACCGCGATGATCTCGGCGCCCGGTCCGAGGAGGTCCGCGAGGGCGAGGGTGAAGGCGCCGGTACCGGCCCCGATGTCGGCCCATGTGCTCGGGCGGGCGCTCGGGCCGGCGTGCTGGACGGGCGCAGGCCCAGCAAGGACCGCGGGGCTGATCAGGGCGACATGGTCGGCGTGATCCACGGTCGGCCCGGGCTAGCCCGTGTTCTGGAGGCCCGCCGCGACGCCGTTGACCGTCAGCTGGACGAGGCGCAGCACGCGGTCGCGATCGGGATCGTCCGGGCTCATCGTGCGCAGACGGGCCAGCAGCCGGACCTGGAGCTCGGACAGCGAGTCGATGTACGGGTTCCGAAGGGCGATCGATCGCTGAAGGACGGGCGCGCCGTCGAGCAGGCGATCCCTTTCGGTCACGCGAAGGAGCGCCGCCACCGTCCGGTGATACTCGGCCTCGATCAGGGTCCAGCGTCGGGCGCCCCGACCGTCGCCTCCGGCCTGCGCCAGCGAGGCGTAGCGACGGGCGATGCTCATGTCCGCCTTGGCCAGGATCATCTCGGCGTTGTCCAGGACCGATGACAGGAACGGCCAGGTGCGATACAGGCGCCCGATCTCGGCGAGCCCGGCCTCCCCGTGGGCGGCCCGATAGGCCTCGAGGGCGGAGCCCAGGCCGTACCAGCCGGGCAGGTTGATGCGGGCCTGCGACCAGGCGAACGTCCAGGGGATGGCCCGCAGGGCATCGATCGGCGGCGGAGCCTCCGCGCTGTGGCTGCCACGAGCCGCCGGACGCGAACCCAGACGGATCCCGGACAGCTCGGCGATCGGCGTGATCTCGCGGAAGAACGCTGCGAATCCGGGATCGTCGTGCACCAGCGCGCGGTAGGCCGACCGGGCGGCGTCCGCCAGTTCGGCCATGATCGGCGCGCCCTCGAGCCCGGCCACGGCCGCAGCGGCGTCGTGCTCCGGGGTCGAGGCGACGATGACCGCCGCGGTCAGCTGCTCCAGGTGCCGTCGCGCGATCGCGGGGTCGGCGTAGTTCGCGGCGATGACCTCACCCTGCTCGGTCAGCTTGAGTCGACCGTCAACGGCTCCGGGAGCGCCGCCCAGGATGGCCCGGTTCGCCGGGCCGCCGCCGCGTCCGATCGCTCCTCCCCGACCGTGGAACAGCGTCAAGGTCACGCCACGGTCGCGGGCCACCGCCACGAGCGCCTCCTGGGCTCGGTGGAGCATCCAGGCGGCGGCGAGGAAGCCCGACTCCTTGTTCGAATCGGAGTAGCCGAGCATCACCTCCTGATGGTCGCCGCGGGCGGCCAGGTGGGCTCGGTAGCCGGCGTCCGCAAGGAGCTCGTCGAGGATCGGGCCCGCCGCTGCGAGGGCATCGGACGATTCGAACAGCGGGACCACGTCCAGGACCGGCTGCCGGCCCCCATCGCCGGCGGCGACCTGCGCCAGGGCAAGGACGTTCGTGACATCGCGCGGTTCGACCGTGAAGGACACGACGTAGCGGCGGCAGGACTCAACGCCGAAGCGGGACTGCGCGGCGGCCATCGACCTGAACGTGTCCAGGACGTCACCGAGAGGCACACCGGGGGCCACCTCGCGCCCGGCGTCCCACCCGTCGGCGAGCGCGGCGAGGGCCTGGCGATGGACCTCGGCATGTTGGCGGATCTCGAGCGACGCCAGGTGGAACCCGAACGTCGCCACCTGCCATCGCAACTCGGCGATCTCGCCCCAGGCGATCCGGCCCAGGCCCTCCTCCACGAGAGCCGCCTGCATCTCCGCCAACTCTGCATCGAGTTCGCTCGCGTCCTCGTAGTGGCCCGCGCGCGGGCCCACTTCGTCGGTCATGGCCACTCGCGTCCGCCGGAGCCGTTCGGCGATGAAGCCGAAGCGCTGCCGGTACGGCTCGTCCGGGAATCGGCGGCGGAGCTGGCGATCCGTCTCGGGGAGTTCCTCCGCGTCCCGGCCGAGGCGCGACGCAAGCGCCCGCGGCATACGCCCGCCGGTGGTCGTCGCCGAGATGGTCTGCATCAGGCGCAACGCCACGGCCTCGTACCCGTGGAGCACATGGTCGGCCTGGATCCGGAGCGTCCGTTCGGTCGTCTCGGCCGACACGAACGGGTTGCCATCCCGATCGCCGCCGATCCATGAGCCGTACCGCACGAAGGCCGGGACGCGCGGCGGCCTGGCGCCCGTTCGGATCGCGCGGCCACGCGGCGCGTCGAGCGCCGCGTCCGTCGCCCGGTAGAGCCGAGGAACGGTCGTGAACAGGGTGGCATCGAAGAAGGCCATCGCCGTCCGGACCTCGTCGAGTGGCTCGGGTGCGACGGCCCGCAGGTCGGACGTCCGCCACAGGACCGTGATCTCCTCGCGCAGCCGGCGGCGGATCTCGCGGTCTTCCGACGGCGTGAGGCGGGGATCGTCCAGCCGCTCGAGCAGGACGGCGCAGCGTCGCAGGGCCATCAGCGCGGTCCGCCGGCGCGCCTCCGTCGGGTGCGCCGTCAGGACCGGGCTGATCCGGAGCCGTGTCAGCATCGCGTCCAGCTCCGCCTCCGTTTGGCCGGCACGACGCAGGCGATCGATGGCCTCCGCGACGGAATCGTCCAGCAGACCGTGACGTGCCGCCCGTTCCCGGCGTCGCAGCGTCCGCACCCGACCGCGCGCCTCGGCAAGGTTGGCCAGCTGGAAGAACAGCGAGAAGGCTGACACGACAGCCTCCGTCAAGCCCAGGTCCAGCGCGTCGAGATCGGCCGCCTGCTGGTCGCGGTCGGCCGGATCGTCCACCCGCCGCAGCGCGATCGCTCGCCGGCGGATCCGCTCCACGGCCTGGTAGGTGTCGTCGCCCGACTGCTCGATGATCACCTGACCCAGCAGCGCGCCCAGCAGTCGGACCTCTCGAGCCAGCGGGTCGCGGGCCCCCGCCGATCCGATGCCGGCCGGCTCTGCTCGGGCCGGCGCCGACGCGCCGGTCTCGCGGGGACCTCCGCCGGTCATGCCGCCGACTCCGCGGAGCCGTTCCGCAACCCAGGCAGGACGGCGTCGCAACCTTTCCCGACCGCAACCTTTCCTACCCTTGTATGGTGATGCCGATGGTGCGTCGGATGGAGGACAGGGTCGAAGGGCTCCCGGGAACCGACCAGCTCGAACAGCTGCGCTTCCTCCACGAGGTGGCGCGACTCGCGACGACCGCGCGGACCTGGGATGAGCTGCTGGAGACCGTCGTCGACGGGACGCGTGACGCGCTCCATGCCGATGTCTCCTCCCTCTACCTGCTCGATCGGGACGGAGCGTACCTGACCCTGGCCGCAACCAACGGACTGGACCGCTTCCAGATCGGGCGGGCGCGCGTCCCCTTCGGAGAGGGGGTGACCGGCAGGGTCGCCGCGGCCCAGCAACCGATGGCCATCCCGGACGTCAAGGCCGACCCGCGGTTCCTGTGGGTCCGTGGCCTGGACCAACGGCGCTTCGTCAGCTCGATGCTCAGCGTGCCGCTCAGCTGGCACGATCAGACCGTCGGGGTCCTCAATGTCCAGACGGAGCGTCCGCGCGACTTCAGCCCGCCGGACGTGGCGCAGTTGAGTGCCATCGCCGACCTGCTCGCCGGGATCGTCGAGAAGGGTCGTCAGCAGACCGAGGCCGAAGCCCGCGTCGAAGCCCTCAAGGCGATCGACGAGGCCCGGACCGAGCTGATCGCGCTCGTGACGCACGAATTGCGCACTCCCCTGGCCGTCGTCCGCGCGTACGCGGACCTGCTGGCCGAGGAACCTGGTCTGGCCGGGCGCCAATCCCGCGATCTCGAGCGGCGTCAGACGCGCGCGGCCTGGCACCATGCGACGCTCGAACAGATCGAGCGGCTGGATCGTCTCGTGGATTCCATCCTCGCGTCCGTTCGGGTCGTCCCCGACGACGATCCCGCGGTCGTGCCGGTGGACGTCGAGGCGCTCGTCCACGAGGTCCTCATGTCGCTGCGCCCGCTGCTTGGCCATCACCGCGTCGCCGCCGTCGGCGCCCAGCGACTCCACGCCCTGGCCGACCCGCCCCGCCTCCGCCAGATCGTCGAGCACCTTGTCGAGAACGCGGTCAAGTACGCACCGTCCGAGACGACGATCAGCGTGGACTGGAGCCTCGTCGAAGGGATCGTCCACCTCGGGGTCAGCGACGAGGGCCCGGGCATCCCCGATGAATGGCGCGAGCGGATCTTCGAACCGTACGCCCGCCGCGACACCCACACGGCTCGCGGCTCGGGGATCGGTCTGTACGCCGCCAAACGACTGGGCGAGTCCATGGGAGCCCGCCTGTGGTGCGAGCCCACCCGCACCCACGGGGCTCGTTTCGTCGTCGCCCTGCCGGCTGCCGTGGCCATCTGAGACACAGAGAGGAACCCGATCTCCATGAGCACCCGCCCACTCAGGATCCTGGTCGTGGACGACGACCCCGCCATGGTCGGTGCCATCACCGCCCTGGTCAGCACGGAGGGGCACCAGGTCATCACGGCCTACGACGGGCTGACCGCCGTCAAACGCTTCCGAGAGGAGCATCCCGACCTCGTGCTCCTCGACCTGGCGATGCCCGGCCCCGACGGATTCTCCGTTGCGGGTCAGATGCGCGCTGTCGGCCAGGCCCCGATCCTCGTCGTCTCGGGCGAGAGCGGCGAAGCCGCCAAGGTCCGGGCCCTGGGCCTGGGCGCGGACGACTACTTGACCAAGCCATTCGGCAAGGCCGAGTTGCTGGCGCGCATCGCCGCGATCATGCGACGAGTCGATCGATCCGCCCCGGTCGGAGTGACTTCGGGACCGCTGGAGGCGGGGCGGCTCGTCATGGAGCCCGGGCGGCACGAAGCTCGCGTGGGCGACCTGCCGCTGTCGCTGACTCCGACCGAATACCGGTTGCTCGAAGCACTCGTCCGCGCAGGCGGCGACATCGTCCCCCACCTGCAACTGGCTCGAGCCGGCTGGCCTGCGGAGCCGGATCCGGACCTCCTCTGGCTCAAGCCGCATCTGGCCCGCCTTCGGGGCAAGGTGGAGTCGGCCGGCGGCCCGCAGGTCGTGGCCGTGCGTGGCGTGGGTTACCGGATCGTGGCGGAAAAGATCGAGGACGCGCCCTGAACGAGGGCCGGCCAGCGCTCGCGCCGCGCCGGCGCTTGCCGGGCGAGGATCAGACCGCGAGCGAGATCGTGCGCCCGGCGGCGTCGTGCGCAGCGTCCGCGCAGGCGACGCGACAACCGCGGGCATCGCGGCCACCGGCCGGATTGAAATGGAACCAGGTCTCTCCGGTCCGTTCGAGGCGACAGCCACAGGCCGCGCAGGTGACCGGCGCTCCCTGGCCATCGCGGACGGCGAGCGGGTGACGGAGTTCCGGTTCTGACGAGTGGATCATGGCGGTCGGCTCCTCCAGGGTTCCAGCCCTGCGGGGCGGGTTGGCGGCAGGATGGATGAGGGTCGCGCCCGATCCGGAGGGCTTCCCCATCATGGTCGGATCCTAGGCGGCAGTGGACCGGCCGTCGGCGGCGGCACGGGAGCGGGTGGGTTGCGCATCGGTTGCGGTGGCGGCTCGACGACACCGCCGGCACTCGCCCCGGCCGATCTCGCAAGCGCTCTCGCGGGCGCTCTCGCGACGGTTTCCGCGATGGCCGTGGTGGGCCGCCCGGCGTCGGTCACGATCGGCTCCACGACCCACACGGCCGCGGGGAGGTCGTCCTGGCCGAGGAGGCGAGTGGCAAGTCCCGAGCCGACGGCCCGCTGGTCCTCCAGCAGGTTCCGCAGCTCCAGGTTGCGGTCGGTGCCGTCCGGTCGGTCACGCAGGATCGTGGACAGCCACGTGGCCGTGACGCTGGTCGTGTCGAGGGCGATGATGTGGCGGCCGCTCGGATCGGGAGAGGTAGGCCCGACCACCGGTCATCCCCGCGCCGAAGTTCGCCCCGACGGGACCCAGCACGACGACCGTGCCGCCCGTCATGTACTCGCAGCCGTGCGGCCCGATGCCCTCGACGATCGCGTCCGCTCCCGAGTTGCGGACGGCAAAGCGCATCCCGGCCCGGCCGACGAGGTGCAGCCTGCCGCCGGT
>JAOUEG010000104.1 GCA_029858845.1 Chloroflexota bacterium
TCCGCCCGCTCCGAGATCGTGGCCATCGCGTCCCGCGCTCCCGAGCAGGCTCGGTCGGTCGCCGAGGAACTCGGGATCCCGCGGGCCCACGGCACCTACGAGGCGCTCCTCGCCGATTCGGACGTGGATGCGGTCTACATCCCGCTTCCGAACCACCTCCACGCCGAGTGGGTCATCGCCGCGGCGCGCGCCGGCAAGCACGTCCTGTGCGAGAAGCCGCTCGCCCTGACGGCGGCCGAGGCGGAGCGGATGGTCGAGGTCTGCGAAACGGAAGGCGTCCGGTTGATGGAGGCGTTCATGTATCGCCTCCACCCTTCGTGGGTCGCCGTCCGGGAGCTCGTCGCCTCCGGTCGGATCGGCCGGTTGATGGCGGTCCAGAGCTGGTTCTCGTATTTCAACGACGACGCGGCGAACATCCGCAACATCCGGGAAGCCGGCGGTGGCGCCCTCTATGACATCGGCTGCTACAACGTGAACCTGTCGCGCCTGCTGTTCGATGCCGAGCCGGACACGGTCCAGGCGACCATCACGCGCGATCCGGCCAGCGGGGTCGACATCGTGACCAGCGCCATCCTCGGCTTCCCCGAGGGCGTGGCAACGTTCACCTGCTCCATCCGCTCGGAACCGGACCAGCGGGTCCACATCTACGGGACCGAGGGCCGGATCTCCATCGAGATCCCGTTCAACATCCCGCCGGACAGACCGACCCGGGTGTTCGTGACCGCCGGTGGCGATCCGCCGGTGGCTCCGGACACGGAGACGCTGACGTTCGACGTCGCGGACCCGTACGGCGTGGAGGCGGAGCGCTTCGCCGCGGCAATCCTGGACGGCACGCCCACGCCGACCCCGCCTGCGGATGCCGTGGCCAACCTGCGGGTCCTCGACCGGATCTTCGCCGCCGGCGGCGAGTGAACCGGAACCCGCTCCGGTCAGGGTCGCGGACCCGCTCCGATTCAGGGTCGCGCCGATCCGTCGAAGTAGCTGCGGGCAAGCGCGGCGGCGGCCTTGCCGCAGGTGGACCCCACCTGGCGGCCGGTCAGGTCATCGACGCCCGGGTGGATGCCACCGTAGATGCGTGAGATGCCGGCCTGGTCGGCGGCGTCGTAGAACGTCGCCCACTGCAGGGTGATGTCCTCCGTCGGGCCCTCCTCGTGCAGCAGGGAGCCCGCCGGGATCGTCCAGGTCGCGAGGCCGCCGGGAAAGAACTCGCTGCCGGTGAGCGACGTCAGGACCTCCGCTGCGGCCCGGCTGAACGTGCTATGACCGGAGATGTAGCCGGCGAAGGAAGGCGTGACGAACGTGGGGCGCTGGTAGGGCACCCAGTCCACCGCCAGGATCCAGCCCACGCCGCTCGTCTGTGTCTCCGGGTCATCCGGGTTGCCCCTCCACGCCCGGACGGCGATCTCGCCCTCGTGACCGGCGAGATGCGCGTGCCGCTGCCCTGGGGCGGCGGTCTCGGGGGTGATGACCTCGACGAGGTCGGGCACCAGCGGCAGGCCGTCGGGATCGTAGGCGGGGCCCGTCGGGTCGCTCGACTGACCCTTGCCGCCCATGTACCGGATCATCGAGATCGGTCGGGCCGAGTCGTAGGCGGACTTGAGACCCCACGCCGCGATCGCCGCGTCGTGGACGGCCCCGTTGACCGCGAAGTAGAGCTTGACGTCCCACTCGAGGCGATCAAGTTGCGGCCCCTCCCCACCAAGGCGGAACGTCTGATCCGGGGCGTCGGAGGCCAGGTTGGCGAGGATGTTCCAGTGACCGGGGGGCGTCTCCGAGGTCGGGCCGTCCGCCCAGTACTCGGCCAGGACACGGGCGAAGTCGGCGCGCAGGACGACGGACGGCGCGTACGGCGCGCCGGTGCTCGGGTTCGCGGGATGACCGGTGCCGTCGTTCGTCCCGAGCGGATTGCCCCCGTAGGACCCGGGGGCGATATCCATGGTCACCCCGTCGGCCGGGTCGAGCATGGACGAGGCGGCCAGGACCTCGATGGCCTCCTGCTTGAACGCGTCGCTCGTGGCCGGGTCGTCCAGGCGCGGCGCTGGACCGGGGTCGATGGGCGTGCCCGCCGTCGACGCCGGCAGCGCGAACCCGGTCACGTGACCCCATTGCGAGCCGATGAACGCCTGGACGTTGCCCGGGATCGGCAGCCCGTTCTGCGACAGTTGCAGGCCCAGCGAAAGGGG
Organism: Chloroflexota bacterium; assembly: GCA_029858845.1. Lineage (GTDB taxonomy): Bacteria > Chloroflexota > Limnocylindria > Limnocylindrales > CSP1-4 > SPCO01. The sequence continues at coordinate 2,184 of JAOUEG010000104.1, forward strand.
CTGCCAGCGGCTCGGATCGCGCATGACCGTCCCCGGCTGGTCGACTTCCATCGGGTCGTTGACCGGCGCATACGCGGGATCCCGGTAGCGATCGTCCTCGATCGCGCCGTCCGAGCGACCGAACGCCAGGACAGCCTCGGCGATCCGGTTGCCGAGCGCCGCGGGCGAATCGCCGTCGGTCGTGTCGATGTCCGTCCGATAGCAGAGCGAGCGCATGGTGGCGTCAAGCTCGTCCGGCGCGGCCGCCAGGTCCGCCACGACGGCATACCGCCATCGGAGGATCCGGTAGGCCGCGAAGCTCATCGCCGCCTCGCGCGCCGCCTCGACGTCCGACGCACTGGCCTTCTCCGTCACGAAGTAGCCGTCCGCGTCGGGGTCGTAGGCAGCCCAGGCGTCCCACATCGCAGCCGACACGTGGAACAGGTTCCGGGCGTGCTCGGTCGGGGCGGGGACGACCTGCCGGATCAGGCTCAGCATCTGCTCGTCCCAGACTCGGGCGACCGAGTGCCCACCGAGGTCCGCTCGGGTACAACCGTCTGCGACGTACGGCGGCGTCGCATTGCAGCCGGGCAGGATCGCGGCCAGGACGAGCAGCGCCACCAGCCACGAGGCGGTCCGACGAGTTCCGGCGCGTGGACCGGGCGGTGGGCGGCCGGGGATAGCAGCCGACGGATTCGGACCCATCGGACCCACTCTACCGCGGGCAGGCCTGATCGGCGTCGAAGGCGCGCGGCCGGGCCGCGGACGGTGCGACGGGCCCATCTGCCTCACAATGCTGGACGTGACAGATCACCGGATCCTCCGGCCAGAGCACGACGGCTGAACCGATGGGTCGTGCACCGCGGGCGCGCCGGGTCGGCCTGATGGTCGTCGTCGTGCTCGCCATCGTGGGCGCGGCCATCGCCGTCGGGCTGAATGCGACCGGGATGTCGGGTCCGGCGACGGCCATGGCGCCGCCGCGGTTCGTCGATGAGACGGTGGCGGCCGGGGTCGGCCACCGCTACGACGGTGACTTCGAGTTCTTCGTCGGTGGCGGTGTGGCGGTGTTCGACTGTGACGACGACGGGCGTCCGGACCTCTACTTCGCGGGCGGCACCGAGCCCGCAGCGCTCTACCGCAACGTGGGTCTCGTGGGCGGCCCGCTGGCATTCGAACCCGTGCCGGACGCCACGACCGATCTCGATTCGGTCACGGGTGCCTATCCGCTGGACATCGACGGCGATCGCAGGATGGACCTGGCCGTCCTTCGCTTCGGGGAGAACCTCCTGTTGCGGGGGCTTGGCGACTGCCGCTTCGAGCGGGCGAACGAGACATGGGGGTTCGACGGAGGCGACGGCTGGACGACGGCCTTCAGTGCCACCTGGGAAGGCGCGGCGGCGCTCCCGACCCTGGCGCTGGGTGATTACATCCAGCTGCCGCTCGGGCCGGATGGCTCCGAGCAGTGCTCCGACAACACGCTCGTCAGGCCGGAGGAGGGGGGGACGCGGTTCGCCGCCCCGATCCCGCTGGCGCCGGGATGGTGCAGCCTGTCCATGCTGTTCAGCGATTGGGATCGCTCCGGCCGACGGGACCTGCGGATCTCGAACGATCGCCACTACTACCGGGATACCAGTGACGGCGAGGAACAGATGTGGCACGTCGTGGATGGGGAACTCCCCCGGGCGTACACGGAGGCCGATGGCTGGCGGACGGTGCGGATCTGGGGCATGGGCATCGCCAGCCAGGATCTCACCGGCGATGGGCACCCGGAGGTGTTCCTGTCCAGCCAGGCGGACAACAAGCTGCAGACGTTGGAGGATGGGGCGGACGGCCCAACCTATCGGGATATCGCCCTCCGCCTCGGCGTGACCGCCCACCGCCCGTACGCCGGTGACGTGGCCCTCGGATCGACGGCATGGCACCCGGAATTCCAGGACGTCAACAACGATTCGTTCACAGACCTGTTCATCTCCAAGGGCAACGTCGAGGCGATGCCCGATTTCGCCGCCCGGGACCCCAGCAACCTGCTGCTCGGCCAGACGGACGGTACGTTCGTCGAGGTGGCCGAGGAGGCCGGGATCGTCGACTTCGATCGGGCGCGGGGAGCCGCGCTGGTCGACCTGAACATGGACGGGATGCTGGACCTCGTCCAGGTCCACCGTCGGACGGACGTCAGACTCTGGCGGAGCGTCGGGTGGGGGGATGCCGCGGCACCGAAGCCGATGGGGCACTGGATCGCCCTTCGGCTGGATCAGCCCGGCGCCGATCCGGACGCCGTGGGCGCCTGGATCCAGGTCCGGATCGGGGAACGCCTCGTGGAGCGCGAGGTGACGGTCGGCGGAGGACATGCCGGGGGCCAATTCGGATGGATCCACTTCGGGCTCGGATCGGCGAGTCGCGCCGAGGTCCGGGTGCAGTGGCCCGACGGCGAGTTCGGGCCGTGGCTGTCCGTCGAGGCGGACGGGTTCGTGCGTATCGAACGTGGTGCCTCGCGGGCGGTACGGTGGGCGCCCTGAGGTTGCGGAGGGACGGACCGTGTCGATGACCTTGCCGGCCAGGCTGACGTCGATCTCGCTCCCTGATTTCGGAACGCCGGCGGTGACGCCGGAATTGCCGTCGTCGCTGTATGCCGAGCGGATGCGGCGACTGCGCGAGCGGATGGACGCGCGCGGCTACGACCGCCTCGTCGTGTATGCCGATCGGGAGCACAGTGCGAACGTGAGCTACCTGACCGGGTTCGACCCGCGCTTCGAGGAGGCGATCCTCATCGTCGGCGCAGAGGAGGAACCTGCGATCCTCGTCGGGAACGAGTGCTATGGGATCGCCGGGACGGCACCCCTGCAGATGCGCCGCCACCGGCTCCAGGATCTCAGCCTGCCGGGACAGCCGCGCGATCGGTCACAACCGCTCGCGGACATCCTTCGCGCTGAAGGGATCGCGGCCGGGAGCCGGGTCGGCGTCGTGGGCTGGAAGACGTACGCCGACCGCGCCACGATGGAAGTGCCGGCCTTCCTCGTGGACGAGCTCCGCCATCTGGCGGGGACGACCGGCCTGGCGGAGAACGCCGGCGACCTGCTCATCGACGCGGCCGACGGGCTTCGGGTGATCAACGAGGTCGAGCAGCTGGCAGCGATGGAAGCCGCGTCGTGCGCCACCTCGAACGGGGTGCGCAGGCTGCTGTGGGGCCTGGAGCCGGGGGTACGCGAGCGAGACGCCGTCCGGCTCCTGGAGTGGGACGGCACACCACTCTCGTGCCACCTGATGCTCACGGCCGGGCCGCGTGCCTCCTACGGGCTGCACAGTCCGGGCGACCGCGAGATCCAGCGCGGCGACCCGTTCACGGTGGCGTTCGGTATCTGGGGGGCCCTCAACTGCCGCGCCGGGTTCGTCGTTGAAGAGGCATCGCAACTCCCCGACGGGGCCGAGGACTACGTAGCCCGGCTGGTCGCGCCCTACTTCACCGCGGTCGCCGAGTGGTATGGGGCGCTCCGCATCGGGCAGACGGGTGGTGTCCTCCACGAGATCATCGACCGCCACCTGGGCGACCCGTTCTTCGGCATCTTCCTGAACCCGGGGCATCAGATCCACCTCGACGAGTGGGTCAACTCGCCGATCTCCGCGGGGTCCGAGATCGAGCTGCGATCCGGGATGGCCCTCCAGGTGGACATCATCCCGGCGACCGGAACGTCCTACTTCACGACGAACGTCGAGGACGGCGTGGCGCTCGCGGATGCCTCGCTTCGCTCCGAACTCGCGAGTCGATTCCCCGGCGCGTGGGGCCGGATCGAGGCACGCCGCCGCTTCATGGCCGACGCCCTCGGGATCGATCTGCATCCCGACGTCCTGCCGTTCTCCGACATCCCTGCCTACCTTCCGCCGTTCCTGCTGCGGCCCGACCGCGCCATGACGATGGCATGACCGCCGAGGGACTCGTGCTCGAGTCGGGCGATGCCCGCCTGACCGTGGACGCCCACATGGGCGGCCGCATGACCTCGCTCGTGGTGTTCGGCGACGAGCTCCTCGTGACGAACGGTGACGGGCCCATCCGCTGGGGCTGCTACCCGATGGCTCCGTTCGCGGGTCGGATCCGCGAGGGCCGATTCACGTTCAACGGCCGGGACGTGCGCCTGCCCCTGAACCTCCCGCCACATGCCATCCATGGCACGGCCTTCGATCGCGCCTGGGCGGTGACCGGCCCGGACGCGATGGCCATCGATCTCGGGCCGGACTGGCCGTTCCGCGGGCGGGTCCGTCAGGAGTTCGCGCTGGACGACCACGGCC
>JAOUEG010000105.1 GCA_029858845.1 Chloroflexota bacterium
GCCGCCCGGTCGAAGGCGAGGCGGCGGTTGACTCGATCAAATGGGTAGTGGGATGAAACTCGGACCGACCGAGCAGAGGTGTTCGTCACGACCATCTCCAGGGTCTCCCGGGAAGAGGCCTCGGCCAGCGGCATCGCCTCGCGCCGGATGCTGCCCGGGCCATCGTCGTCCGGCCGCCCGAGGGGTTCGAGGAGCACGAGGAGCCGGACGCCGTCGTCGGTCAGTACCTCGATCCGGACGTCGCCGATCAGCGCCGGCACCCCCGGGAGCACCTGCGCCGCGGTCACCGCGGCCCGGCCCGCGGCCTCGACGTCCGCGTAGTCGGCACCCGCTCGGGCTGCCTCGAGCATCGCGTCGCAGATCAGGGCTACCGCTTCGGGGGCATTGAGGAGGAGCCCCCGCTCGCGGTGGCGCCTGGCCAATTCCGCAGCGGTGAAGATCAGGAGTCGTTCCTCCTCCCAGGCGGTCAGTCGCATGGCGGCATCCTAGCGGCGGCGTGGCCCATCATGGGCCGGGTCCGCGCCAAGGCGTGGGCTAGCTCGCTCCCAGGGCAGGTCGGGGAGGGGTCGACGAGGCGGCGGGAGCGGGTACGACCTCCCAAAGTCCGGTGTCCACGGGCACGCCCGGGCGGATGCGCTGGAAGAGGACCACACCGATCGCCGAGACAGCGGCGCACAGCAGCAAGCCGGTGGGCACGTCCACGATCCCGGCCTGGAGCAGCGCACTCATCGCGAACGCCGCGGCGATCCCCCGGGCTCCGGTGAGCGCGTACCACCCGGCCATGGCCGCGGACCGCGTCGCCAGCGACGTCTGGTCGCTGATGATCGCCGTGAGCCCGACGTCGATGGCCGCACTCGAGATACCCGCGGCCACTGCGGCGATCCAGAGCACGGCGACATCGGGAGCGAGCGCGTACGCCACGAGCGTGGTCAGCCCGACGGTGCTCCCCAGGCGCAAGGAGGCGATCGCGCCGAATCGATCCGCGACCGCACCCCAGGCGAGGAACGCGACGGTCGTGGCAACCGCGGTCAGGATCCCGATGACGCCGACCTGCGACAGCGTCAGATCCAGGCGGTCCACGTGGACCAGGGCGTACAGCGGAGCCGCCGCGATCAGGCCCCCGCCGTAGAAGCCCTGGGCCACGGCGATCCGGCCGAGGACCGGTCGATCGCGGAGGGCCTTGAGCGAATCGCGCGCCGAGAACCGTGGAGGATGTGCCGCCGCCGGGGATCGCAGTCCAGCGTACGCCACAGCGCAGACCAATCCGACGACCCCGGCGATGGCAACGGCGCTCGGGCCGCCGATCCGGTCGGCGATCAGGCCCCCGGCGATCGCCGCGAGGGCGCCGGCGGCAGCCCGGCCCATGCCGAGGACCCCGACCACGCGGCCACGGATCCGCGACGGGTACATCGCCCCCCACAGGCGCAGGTGGAACGGGCCGCCGAACGCGACGCTCAGCCAGAACACGGCGGCGACGGCGATCATCACCGGCGGCACCGGGATCAGGAACAACAGCAGCAGCGACAGGGCCCCGACGCCTCGCATCGCCGCAAGCTGGCCCGGGGATCGCGGCCCGACGCGCCCGGCGAAGATGCCGAGGAGATTCGCCACGAACGGCGCCGCGGCAAGCGCGGACAGGCCGATCGGCTCGAGACCGCCACGGCGGGCGACCGTCGGCAACAGGACGCTCACCATGGCCATCGTCACGCCGAGCCCGACGGCAGCGGCGAGATCGAGGGACAGATTGCGCGCAAGTGCGCGCTGGACGGAAGCAGTTGGGATCGGCCGCGCCACCACCGGGTACCTCGTAGCAGCCCTGCGGCCTGCGAGGTGAGCTGTCGGGCTCGGCGTGGGTCCGCCGCCGCGGTCGGTCCGCGATTTGCCCCGGTGAGGTGGTTCCCCCGTCCTCGGATGAGGAGGTTCGGCCGTCTCGAACGATACCAGTCATCGAGCGGATCGGCAGCGGGCCATCCCTCCGGGCCTTCGATGGTTCCGGGGCCGCTGCTCCGGCAGGCTCCTGCATGCCGGTCGACCTCGCCCAGACGGCGTGGTACGATGAACAAACCGAACCGACGTTCGGTCCTGTGGGGATGCGTGGTTTCGACAGGGCTTGGCTGTCGGAGAGTGCGAGTCGGGGATGCTGCTCAGGCCCCGTCAACAAGGCAGCAAAACGAAGTACCTGGCAACCGCCAGTCGACTCTCGCCCTCGCTGCTTAGGCAGTAAGGTGAGCGTGGAAGCTACCTCCGCTTCGCGGGTAGTGGAAGCGTCATGCAGCGAAGCTGCGATCCGGGTGAGCGTCGCGTAATCCGGAGGCAAGCCCGATCTAGGGAGACGTGACTGGACCGTTCGGCAGGGTGCCGATGCTCGTCCGGGCGGTCGACGACAAAGCATCGGACACGCTCGTAGTGGTCTCCGGCGAAGGGTCCTGGACGGGGAGTTCGACTCTCCCCCATCTCCACCAATCCACGTTCTCGCGCGCACCGGCGCGCGCGACGTCTCCGGGGCTGCCACCCCGTTTCGATCATCCGCGAATGGTTCATTCGGCTCACGACATCCGGGGCCGTGACGTGATTTGATGGTGCGGTGATCACACGCCGAAGCCTGGTCGCTGCTGCCCTGCTCGCGGTGATCGCCGGCGCGTCGCCGAACCCGGCCCGAGCAGCGGACCCGGTGGTGGTCGGCGCGGGCGACATCGCCGACTGCACGACTGATGCGGACGAAGCCACAGCGGCCCTCCTGGACGGCATCGCCGGAACGGTCGTGACGCTCGGCGACAACGTCTACCGGACGGGCACGGCCGCCGAGTTCCGCGACTGCTACGCCCCGACGTGGGGGCGTCACCTGGCGCGCACACGACCCGCAGCCGGCAACCACGACTACATGACCGACGGTGCGGCGGGCTACTTCGGCTACTTCGGCGCCTCCGCCGGCGATCCTTCACGCGGCTATTACAGCTACGACCTCGGCACCTGGCACGTGGTCGTGCTGAACTCGAACTGCGCGCTCGTCGGGGGGTGCGGCGCGGATTCGCCGCAGGCGGCGTGGCTTCGCGCCGACCTGACCGCAAGCGCCGGAAAGAGCGTCCTCGCGTACTGGCATCATCCCCGCTTCAGTTCCGGTTCCCACGGCGGAAGCGCGAGCGTGCAGGCGTTCTGGGAGATCCTCTACGCGGCCGGCGCCGATATCGTGCTCAACGGCCACGACCACGACTACGAGCGCTTCGCACCCCAAGACCCGTGGGCGCAGCCGGACGCACGGTTCGGCATCCGCCAGTTCGTGGTCGGCACGGGCGGGACGGTCCTGCGCGCCCGAGCCAGCGTGGCTCGAAACAGCGAGTCCTTCGCCTCCACGCATGGGGTCCTTCGCCTGACGCTTCGGCCGGGGGCCTACGACTGGTCCTTCGAGACGATCTCGCGTAGCACCCTCGACCGCGGCACGGGCCAGACGCATGGCGCACCACCGCCGCGCACGACGCGGACCTTCCGGGTGACGTCCGACACGTACGTGGACCAGGCACGCCCAAACTCGAATTTCGGGACCCGCTCGCGACTCCTGATCGACGGCGACACGGGCAGCGGGCTGGATCGGCACGGCTACATCCGTGCCACGGTGTCCGGCTTGACCGGGACGGTCGACCGTGCCTACCTGCGCCTATGGGTGACCAATCCAACGAAGGACGGACCGCGGGTCTATCCCACGACCGCGACCTGGTCGGGCAAGACGCTCACCTGGCGCAATCGGCCCGCCGCGATCGGGCCGGCTGCCTCCGATGCCGGGCGCATCCCAATCGGTACCTGGGTCAAGCTCGATGTCACCTCGATCGTGCGCGGGAACGGGAGGTATGGATTCCTGCTGCGCCCGACGTCGGCTGACGGGTTGAACGTGGCCTCGCTCCAGAGCACCAAGCCGCCTCGGCTCGTCGTGGAAACGGTACCGTCCACGGGCGGCTGAAACCGACTCGGGTATCCTCGGGCCCATCCAGCCGCCGGTCTGGCCCGGACCCGCGCCAGTCCCAAGCACCCCGCCCACCACGGGAAGCGCCATCGACCACGAGCCCGTCTTCATCGCAACGATCGCGATCGGCCTGACGGCCGCCTTCGTCGGCGGTCTGATCGCGCGACGCCTACGGCTGCCTGCCATCGTGGGCTATATCGTGGCGGGCGTCGTCGTGGGGCCCTTCACGCCCGGGGTGATGGCCGATCCGGCGGTCGCGGGTGAACTCGCCGAGCTCGGCGTGGTCCTCCTGATGTTCGGCGTCGGGATCCATTTCTCGATCCGTGACCTGCTCGCCGTGCGTGCGATCGCCATCCCCGGAGCGATCCTACAGGCGATCGTCGGAGCAGCACTCGGCCTGCTTCTCGGCGCGATCCTCGGCTGGGGTACGGGCGGCGGGCTGATCCTGGGTCTCGCGCTATCGATCGCCAGCACCGTCGTGTTGCTGCGAACCCTGGAAAGCCACAACGAGCTCGACTCGTTGCAGGGTCGCATCGCCGTCGGCTGGCTCATCGTGGAGGACCTGCTGGCCGTCCTGCTGCTCGTCCTGCTGCCGACCATCGCGCCGCTGTTGGGCGGAACCGCCGACTCCTCCGGGGACGCGACCCTCGGGCCCATCGCGGCGATCGCGCTGGGTCTCCTCAAGGCCGCCGTGTTCGCGATCATCATGTTCGTCGTCGGCACCCGCCTGGTCCCGTGGCTGATGCTCGTCGTAGCCCGCGAGGGCTCGCGCGAGCTGTTCACGCTCGCGGTCCTGACGATCGCGCTCGGGATCGCGTTCCTGGCGTCCAGCATCTTCGGAGTGTCGCTGGCGCTCGGCGCCTTCCTGGCCGGCCTGGTGGTCAGTGAATCGGATATGAGCCACCAGGTCGCCGCCGACGCGCTCCCGCTGCGTGACGCGTTCGCGGTCCTGTTCTTCGTGTCGGTCGGGATGCTGCTCGACCCCGCCTACGTGCTGGCGAACCCGTTGCCGGTTCTGGCGGTCCTGGCCATCGTCGTCGTCGGGAAGTTCATCACGAAGTTCGTCATCGTGGCCGTGGTGGGCTATCCGCCACGTGTCGCCCTGACCGTGGCCGCGGGACTCGCGCAGATCGGGGAGTTCTCATTCATCGTGGGGTCCATGGGCATGACCCTGGGCTTGCTGCCGGACGAGGGGTTCCAGTTGATCGTCGCCGGGGCGCTGCTCTCGATCATGCTCAACCCGATCCTGTTCCGCGCCATCCCGTCACTCGAGGCGCGGCTGCGGGAGGATCGGCTGATATTGCGGCTGATGGATCGACGGGCCGGCGGCCTGGCGATCCTGGACGAGCGCGTCCGCGAGAACCTGAGCATGCACGCCATCGTCTGCGGCTACGGCCGCGTCGGGCGTCTGATCGGTCCGGCCCTGGAACGACGCGGTTTCCGCTACGTCGTGATCACCCAGCAGCGCGACGTGGTCGACCGGCTGCGGGCCCGCGGCGTCCCGGCGATCTTCGGCGATGCGGCCAACCCGGAGGTCCTCGAGATGGCCAACATCGCGAACGCGCGACTCGCCGTGGTGGCGACCTCGGACCCGAACGAGACGCGCCTGATCGTCGAACGGGCTCGCGCGTTGCACCCCGGGCTTGACTTCGTCGTTCGGACACACAGCGATACGGAAGCCGCGCACCTGCGGGCCATCGGTGGAAAGGTCCAGGCGGTGCACGGCGAACGGGAGCTGGCGGTCCAGATGGCGCGCTACGCGTTGCGACGATTCGGCGTAAGCGCGACGGAGGCGGAGTCGATCGCCCAGGGCCTGCGGGGTCGAGCGGCCGCGGTGGCGCCGGAACGATCGGGTCGCCCCGAGCTCGGCGTGCTGGACCGCCTGCGGGCCCGCCTGGGGACGCGTCGGCCGAGCCGTGATGCGGGGGTCCGCGAGGACGTCGGGCCAGGTTGACCCGGGCTCGAGTTCGCCCGCCGCTCCGCGGCTACTGGGCCGGCGGAGGAGGCGGCGGCGTTGGCGTCGACTCGGGCGCCGGCCTGCCCTTGCCGACCAGGGTCAAGCCGGTGATGCGCGCGTAGTTCGAGGAGTACGTGTCCTTGTGGATCACGTTCCCCTTGCTGTCACGGACCGTCCGTACCGCCGTGACCTTGAAACCGTCCACGGGATACTCGACGCGCTTCCGCACGCCCGGGGCGAGCGCGGACGTGTACTCCACGGTGTCCGTGGCTCGCTTGAGTTCGCGTCGAGGCCCGGTCTGGATCGTGACCTTGCGGCCGGTCGGCACGCTGTAGATGTCGAAGCGCACGTAGCCCGCACTTCCCGACCGCCATCCACGGCCACGGATGAGGACCGGGTAGTCCGTGTCGTTGGTGAACGACATCGTCTGCTTGGAACCCGATGCACTGATGAAGACCGTGGCATCGAGACCGAGTGGATAGCGGTCGATGTAGTAGTAATGGTTGCGCCGGGCGCCCAT
>JAOUEG010000106.1 GCA_029858845.1 Chloroflexota bacterium
GACCCGAGTGACCAACGTGATCGCCATCGCCAACCAGAAGGGCGGCGTCGGCAAGACGACGACGGCCATCAACCTGGCCGGCGCCCTGGCCGAGCAGGGCTACCGCGTCCTCTGCGTGGACATGGACCCCCAGGCCAACCTGAGCGCCGGTCTCGGCATCAACCTCAACATGGTCGAGCGCACGATGGCGGACGTCCTGGCGGACGACGGGGCCGACCTCGCCGAGATCGTCCTGCCGACGGAGACGGCGGGCATCGACATCGCCCCGGCGAACATCGATCTGGCGTCGACCGAGGGTGAGCTGTTCACCATGCTCGGTCGCGAGTCCATCCTCCGCGAGGCGTTCGAGGGGCACGTCGAGGGGACCTACGACTTCGTCCTCATCGATTGCCCGCCGAACCTCGGGCTCCTTACGGTCAACGGCCTGGTCGCCGCGGACAGCGTCATCATCCCGGTCCAGACGCAGTACTACGCGATGAAGGGCCTGACCAACCTGGTCAAGGTGATCAACGCGATCCGCCTGAAGCTGAACCGGGACCTGCGGATCCTCGGCCTACTGCCGACGTTCTACGATGGCCGCACCAATCTGGCCAAGGACATGCTCGATGAGTTGCGCGTCGTCGGCGACCATCACGTCTTCAACAGCATCGTGCGCAACACCGTCAAGCTCGGCGAGGCGCCGCTGGTCGGACGGCCGATCACGTCGTACGCTGGGAATACGGATGCGGCCCGCACCTATCGCGAGCTTGCCCGGGAGGTGGTGGAACTTGGCGCGAACTGACTTCCGCGCGGCAGCGGCTCGCCGGCTGTCCGAGGAACGCGAACTCTCACCGGCGATCGTCAGCCTGCTGTCGCCGGACAGCCCTACGCGAAGCGTCGGCGTTCGGATCGTCCCGATCGATCACATCGAGCCGAATCCGCAGCAGCCGCGTCTCGCCTTCAATCAGGAGACGTTGGATGAGCTCGCCTCGTCCGTCCGGGAGCACGGTGTCCTCCAGCCGATCCTCGTCAGGCCGATCGGACCGAATCGGTACCAGATCGTCGCCGGCGAGCGTCGTTGGCGGGCAACCAAGCAGACCGGCCTGACGTCCATCCCGGCGCTGATCGAGGACATCGACGACGATACGGCACTCGAGATCTCGATCATCGAGAACCTCCAGCGCGAGGACATCTCGCCGCTCGACGAGGCGGCGATGTACGACCGAATGGTCCGCGAGCACGGCTACAGCATCCGCAAGCTCGCCGACAAGCTGGGCAAGGACAAGGGCTACCTTGAGAACCGACTCAGGCTGGCCGACGCCCCTCCCGAAGTGCGGGAGCTGGTGTCCTTGCGCAAAGACACGCTGTCCCATGCCTATGAGCTCATGAAGGTCCAGGATCCGAAGAAGCGTCGCCGGCTGGCCGAGCAGGTCGCTCGCGGCGAGCTGACGCTGATCAAGCTCCGCGATCGCATCGAGGGACGTCGGTCGCGGCCGGCCCGCGCGGTCGACGACGCCCCGGCGGAGCACGACGTCGAAGCCGACGGGCGCGACCCGTCCGAGACGGGCGACTGGCCTGCCGCCACGACGACTCCCGTGGACCTGTCGGAGGACTCCCTGGTCAACGCGAAGCATTCGCTGGCCGAGGCCCTGGATGAGCTCGTCGGGGTCCTGCGGACGCCCGACGCCGTGAACTCGATCCCGGACGTTGATCGAGCCAACCTCGCCAAGTACCTCACGATCGCGAAGCTGCGCCTCGAGAACGCGATCGCCATCGTCCGAACCGGTGAGCCCGGCGAATAGCGATCCCCTCCCCCGCTGACCCCATGAAGCCGGCGTCGATGGCGCCGGCTTCATCGTTGGCCGGCGAGCCTGGCCCCCTCAGGCGACAGCGAGCACCCAGGCCGTCGCCGTGATCGCGGCCCCGACCGCCTGGACTTCCCAGGCAAGCTCACGCCGGGCCGGCGCGGCCCGATGGCCGATGGCGATCCCGACCACGACGACGCCCAGGCCGACCGCGATCGCGACCAGCTGGCCCGGGCTCCCTCCGCCGGCGGCGCCCGACACCACGGCGATCGTCCCGGCCGTGGCCCACAGGCCCGCGACCGCCCAGCGGCTCCGGTCGTCGCCGAGCGCGGTCGCGATCGTCGTCGTTCCGGCCTCGCGGTCGCGCTCCAGGTCCGCCCAGGCATTGGCCACCGCCAGGGCGGCACCGGCGACGGCCGCCATCGGCACCAGGACGACGAACCAGCCCGGAAGGCTCGACGTGGCGCCGTACCAGCCGTAGACCGGCAGCAGGGGAATGCCCAGGGCGAAGGGCAGCCATGACCAGGCGGTCCCTTTCGCCACGAGGTCGTAGGCGATCCCGATGCCGAGACCGAGGACCGCCAGGGCGACGAGGCCGATCCCGCCCGGGATCGCCAAGCCGATGCCGACCGCCGCCGCGACGATGACGACCGCGCGGGCCAGTGGCCGTGCCACCAGACCGGACGGGATGGGTTTGGCCGGCTTGCCGCCCTCGTCGCTCGGAGCGTCGATGATGTCGTTGAGGGCACCGATGGACGCCTGGAGTGCGGTCATCGACAGTCCCAGCCGGATGGCGTCGGGCAGAGGGGCGCCGGCGACGGCGGCCACACCGAGCACGACCAGGCCGTCCAGCGCCGATGGGAACGGATGGATCAGGCGAACCAGGCCCAGCCATCGGGCCGGAGCCGGGTCAGACGTAGACCAGCTCCCCGAAGTTCGCAACGAGGTAGGCGATGAGCGCGGTACGTCCGTCTTCCGATCGGGCACGGATCCCGGGCACGAGCGCGTGCAGGGCCACCGCGGGGATCATCAGGTGGCCAGCGGCATCGCGGCCCACCACGGCCGGCGGACCACCGCCGGATGCGAACGTCCGTTCGATTTCGGCTTCGCTCAGGCCCGTGGCCTTCCGGAAGTCCTCGACGACCCTGACGACGCCGCGGCGCTTGGCCACGTCGCGCATCATCTCGGCGGCCCAAACGTCGAGCTGCTCGTCGCTCTGCTCTTCGAGACGCGCCCGATACTCGGCCGGATCGCTCGACAGACCGGTGCCTGCCACGGTCCCTCCTGATTGTTGTGAACGTCGACCCGAGTATGCCAGACCGGCGCGGTCGGTCGTTCCGCGGTGGTACGTCCCGGCGACGGCGCGTCGCTCAGGTCGGGTCGGCGGGGGACGCGGCGGTCGAGGCCGGAGCGGCTCCCGCTGCGACGGCGGCGGATGCTGCGGCGGCCGCGGCTTCCCGTGAGCCCTCGGGCCAATCGTTGAAGAGTTCGGTGAGCCACCTGCCGGCCCGGCCCGGTTCAGGTACGGTGGGTGCATCGGCGAGCATGCCCAGCAGAGTGGACCGCAGCGCCTCCGTGGTGGCGGCGAGCGTGGCACGATCCGGCCGGCCGTCGGCCGGGACCGGCTCCCCCACCCGCACGCGGATGCGACGGCCGAACGCCAGCCAGCTCGTCCCGTTGACGGCGATCGGAACCAGGGGGACGTGCGAGCGCAGGGCGAAGAAGGCAGGCCCCTCGCTGAGCGGCTGCATGTCCGTCTCGCGGACGCCGATCCGGCCTTCACCGGCGATCGCAACGACGCCTCCGGCGGCCAGGACCGCGGAGACACGCCGGGTCGCATCGAGCAGGTCGTTCTTGCCCGGCTTGTAGGGAAGCGCCGTCCCCGCCCAGGCCATCAGTCGATTCCGCCCGCCGGCCGTCATGTCCTCCTCCTTGGGGCCGAAGAAGTAGAGCCGGGGTCGGAACGGCAGGATGCTCATCAGGACGAAGGGGTCGGCCCACGACAGGTGGTTGAAGCAATAGACGGCAGGTCCCGGTGGAAGATGCTCGCGACCCTCCAGGCGGACCCGGACCCAGGCACGGACCAGCAGGGCCATGGTCAGCCGGACGAACCAGTAGCGGATCGTCCGGCGGACGGGATGGATCGGCGGGCCGGGCAATCCCGGACGACCTCCCCGCGTGCGCTCGGCGCTCATGTGGTGACCGATCCGGCCGACCGGGGCACGATCGCGGCCGGTTCGAGGTCGACCAGGCGCTCCAGGACCACGTCAGCGAGCTCCGCGGTCCCGGCCGGCGGCGGCACGGCGGCGTTCGGGACCAGCACGACGGTCATCCCGGCCGCCCGGGCGGCGCGGACGCCGTTGAGCGAATCCTCGACGACGAGACATGCCGTCGGGTCAGCCCCGAGGCGCCGGGCGGTCTCGAGGTAGACGTCCGGCGCGGGCTTGCCGTGCTCCACGTCATCCGACGAGACGACGATCGCGAACACGTCATCCAGGCCCGTCGCCGAAAGCGCCGCCGCGATGACGTCGTGATGGGCCGACGAAGCGACGGCAACGGGGTGTCGCCGGGCGATGCGGCGAACGGCCTCGGTCGCGCCATCGATCCGCGGAGCACCTTCGCGCCGGAAGCGGGCGACGACGCCGCCCACGATGGCCTGCTCGATCTCCTCTGGCAAGAGACCGCGAAGATCGAGCCGTTCGCGCATCGTGTTGGACCAGGCGCGGGAGTTGGCCCCCATGACGGCCGCCCGATCGGCGTCGTCCCAGGAGCGATCATGCTCGCGGGCGAACGCCTGGCGTACCTCGTCCCACCAGATCTCCGAATCGACCAGGACACCGTCGAGATCGAAGATCACCGGCCCGTCCAGGGTCAGCCTCCGGGCGGTGGCGGCAGACGCGGCAAATCGTCGACCGCCTGCTCGGAGGCGGGCGGCGGGCCGCCCGGGGCTCGCTCACGCTCGTCCGGCGTGGCGGCGGGCCGGTATGCCCGACCGTCGATCGCGGCGAACAGCATCAACCCGAAGGCGGCGATCGTATCCGCATCCTCGTCCGTGCCTCGCAGCACGTGGTTCTCCACCTGGAAGCTGATCAACCGATGACCACCGGCGACCTCCATCGCCAGTTCGCCGACCTGGACGCGATTCCAGCGGACAAGCTTGCCGGACGCCCGAGGACCTTCCTGGGGAACGAGGACCCGGACGTGGACCTGGAGGAGGCCGGCGTCCGTCGGGACGAGGATCACGTAGCGGGCTGCAGGGTCGTCGCCCCACACGACCCAGCACGACGGGTCCGGGCCGGCCCCCATCGATGCGAGGATCGGCTCGATGACGGCCACCACCTTCGAGGACATCGAATCCCGATGTGGGGTCCGTCCTCGCCACTCGCTCAGGCGCATCGATCACCTTCGGCAGCGCGAGGCAACGGCGCCTCGCCACGCTCCGTCGAGGCTAGCACATGGAGAACGCGGCCCGGTCGGCGACGCCGGGGACGAGGGACCCCGTAGGATGCGCGCGATGGATGTCGCGTTCGTGCCCGAAGTCGCCGCGCTCTCCGCGGCCGGGATCCTCGCCGGCCTGTGGCTGCTGCTGCGCGGCATGGGTGGGTACCGGATCGCGGCCCGCGTCGGCGACACGAGCACCTCCACGATCGCCTCACTGGCCGCCGGCGAGGTCCGCGTCAGCGGCGTCGTCGTTCCCGCCGAGGTCACCCTGATATCGCCGCTCCAGAGCGCGTCCTGCGTCTACTACCGGACGTCCATTCGCGAGCGGGACGACTTCGGTCGCGGCATGTCCGACGTAACCGAGGAACGCGCCGTCGGTTTCCGCGTTCGCGACAGCAGCGGCGAGATCCGGGTCTTCCCGCGCGCCGCACGCTGGGATATCCCGGTGCGGTTCGACGACCGGACAGGCACGTTCGGAGAGGAGCCGGCAGGCCTCGATCTTCGCACCGGCAGCGCGATCGGGATGGCGGAGCCCGACCACGCCGCGGCGGTCGCGGCCCTGCTCACCGTGCGAGGGACGGCCGAGATCGACGGACACCCGCTCCTGCGCGGCGCGGCGGGGCGGGTCAACCGCGAGTACCGGGAGGCACGCCTGACGACTGGGGACACGGTCACGATCGTCGGACGAGCGATGCCGTTTGCCGATCTCGCCGATCCGGCCGAGGCGGACATCGCCGCCGAGTCCGACCTCCCAGCGGACGATCCGATCGTGGCCGCGAACATCGCCGAGGCCCGCGCGGCCGGGATCCTTCTGGCCGACCCGGAGGACGCCTGGGGCAACGCCGCCATCCCGGGCTTCGGGATCGGGCGACCGACCCGGGCGCCGGAGCTCGACCCGGCGGCTTCGCGCCCGGCGCTCGCGAGCGCCGCCGAGGCAGCCCGCTCCGAACGGACCTTCGACATCGCACCCGAGGCGCTCGTGCTTGCCAGCGCCCCAGACGTCCCGCTCCTGATCGCCCACGGGCTGCCCGGCGCGACCGTTGAACGCCACCGGGATCGGTTCATCGTCGGCCTGTTCGGCGCCGTGCTGGCGATCGCCTCGGCCATGACGTTCGCGGTCATGCTCAGCGGAGGGTTCGGAACGTGAGCCCGGAGGCCTTTGCGGCGGCCTTCGGGGTCGGGCTACTGCTCGCCGTGCTCG
>JAOUEG010000107.1 GCA_029858845.1 Chloroflexota bacterium
CGTGGGTGTCGGCGTGGGCTTCGTCCCAAAGCTCAGGATGAGCTCGGGTGGAGTGGTCGCCTCGCGACTGTCGTACAGGGCGCTGTCGCTGCTGGAGGATTCCAGCGCGATGCCGAATACCTGGCCCAAGGTCACAGCCGACGTCACCTCGACCTCTGCCCACGTTCCGACCGTGACGCTCCCGAGCTGCGCCGCCGGCTGAGCAGGAAGGGCCGGGGCGTTGTCCCATGTGATCCCGGTTTCGGACCAGCCGGGGTCGACCAGGTAGACGCCGCCGCCGTCGGTGGACGAATCGGTCACCCAGAGACGCAGGGTGGCCGATGTGATCGCCCCGCCGACACCCGACAGGTCGAACTGCAGGTAGCTCCGGTACCCGGGCGTCCCGGAGCGGACCCGGAGGTAGGTTTCCTGACCGTAGTTCCTCGAGGACTGGTTGGATCGCACCATCGCGTCCGCGCTGGCGATGATCGTCACGTCCGTTCCCGGCGGAGGTGGTGTCGGCGTCGGCGTGGGTTCGGGCGTTGGCGTCGGCGTCGGCGTGGGTTCGGGCGTTGGTGTCGGCGTTGGTGTCGGCGTTGGCGTGGGGGGCGGTTCCGTGTCGGAGACGGTCACGACCAGCTGCGGAGGTTCGATACCTTCGCGACTGGAGTACAGGACGCTGTTGGTGCTCGAGCTGCTCAAGGCGAGGCTGACCGCGCCATTCGTCGTGACGGCTGGCGTCACGTCGAACTCCACCCACGTGCCGACGTCCACGGAGCCGACCGAATCCAACGGCTGGGCCGGCAGCGCCGGTGCGTTGTCCCAGTTGATGCCCGTCTCGGTCCAATCCGAATCCACCGAGGAAATCGCCCCACCATCAGGGCTTGCGTCCGTCACGTACAGGCGGAGCGTCGCCGACTCCACCGCGCCCGAGAGATTCGTGACGTCGAATCGCAGGAACGAGCGATACTCGGAATTGCCGCCCCGGGAGCGCAATGTCGTGGCTGTCCCGTAGTTGCTGGTCGAACCCGAGCGAACGTTCGCATCGGCCGACGGCACGAAGGACAGGATGGCGGCGTCGACCGGACTGGGTAGCCAGGACCAGAAGCTGGTCACCATGGCTACGACCAGCAGGGCCGTGGCAAAGCGATAGGCGCGCGCGCTGAGGATGAGTCCGCCCCCAAATAACACCAGACCAGACTCTACCCTACGGGACCGCCGCATCGGCCTGGAGGACCGAGAAGAAGTGTTGCCTGACGGCAACGCCACCTGCCGCTACCCTCGGTGGATCGCATGAGCAAGAGGCATCGATGACCCACATGTCGGACGCACATCCGGGACCGGCGACGGCGCACCTGCCCGAGTCGATCCGCGCAGCGATCGTCGACCATGCCCGGACCGGCTACCCCAACGAGGCGTGTGGGCTGATCGTCGGTACCGCGCCGGCCGCAGCCGGCGGCACGGCCCTGCGCTTCGAGGCCGCGCGGAACCGGGCGGCTTCGCCGTACCGCTACGAGATCGAGCCCGACGACCTCTATCGCATCGTCGTCTCGGCCGACGACGCCGACGAGTCCGTTTGGGGCATCGTCCATTCGCACACGCACACCCCGGCCGTGCCGTCACCGACCGACGTCGGCCTGGCCTTCTACCCGGACGCCCTGTACGTGCTCGTGTCGCTCAGCGAGGACGAGGCCGACCCGGTCACCCGGGAGGCCAGCGTACGGGCGTGGCGGATCGTGAACGGGCGCATGTTCGAGGTCGAGCTTCGAGCATGACTCCGCGAGGGTCCGCGGCGGCGGCACTCATCGCCGGGTTGCTGGCTGTCGCGGGTGCCACGGTCATCGGAACGGGCGGCGACTGGCTGGGCCCGATCGTCACTCCTCCAGCCATCGTTCGCGCGGCTCTCGTCGGCGGCTTCGCGGCGCTCGGCGTCGTGCTGTTCACGCAGTCGGTCAGGCGACTGGCCGATGCCGGGACCGAGGACGTCGCGGGCCTCGTTCGCGCGGTTCGACGTGCCTTCCTGGCTGTCGCGGCGTTCGCGGCGGCCGCGGGCTGGGCGATCGGCCACCCTCTGCCGATCGTGGTTGCGGCGATCATCGCCGGCGTCGATGTCCTGGAGACGTCTTTCCTGTTGCTCGTCGTCAGCTCGCACGACTCGAGCGATGAGCCCGGCGGGCGAGGTAGCCAGCCGACCGACTGAGGCGCGACCTGTGGCGCTCAGGTGTCCGACTGCAGGATCGACAGGAGCGCGTCCACGCCGGCCGGGGCGGTCTCCAGGCCCAGGGCGGCCGCCACCCGGGCGGTGGGTGGCGGCGTGAGGCCCGTCGATGCCAGGAGCGGGGCCTGCGCCATCGACAGGATCTGTCCGGGCGGCCCATCCGCTACGAGCGAGCCGTCGCGCATGACGACGACACGATCGAACGCCAAGGCGGCGAACTCCATGTCGTGGGTGATCGCAATGGCCGTGCGCCCGCCGGCGCACCAGGCGCGGATGATCGACGTGATCAGCAGGACCGCCTCGGCGTCCTGCCCGGCCGTGGGCTCGTCCAGCACGAGGACGGCCGGATCCTGGGCGAGCACGGATGCGAGGCTCACGAGCCGTCGCAGCGAGAGATCCAGGTCGTAGGGATTGGTCGCACGCTCGTGCCCGAGGCCCACGACCTCGAGGCTCTGGTCGACCAGTGCTGCGGTGAGGTCGGCATCGATTCCGAGACTGCGCGGTCCGAACGCGACCTCGCGCTCCACGGATCGCTCGAACAGTTGATCCGCCGGGTCCTGGAACACGAAACCCACCGTGGCCGCCAGGCGCTCGATGCGGTCGGCGGCGATGTTCCGACCATCGATCCGCACCTCGCCCGCATCCGGTCGGAGCAGACCGTTGACGTGCTTGACCAGCGTCGTCTTCCCTGACCCGTTCTGACCGATGATGGCGACGGCCTCGCCTGCCACCACCCGCAGGGATGCGTCGCGCACGGCGGCGATGTCGCCCTCGTAGCTGTAGTGGATGCCGTCGAATTCGACCTCGACGCCTTCCCGATCTCGGACGGGCGTCCAGCCGGCGGGCACGGGGCGGCTATCCGCACCCGCCCGGTCCGGGGTTCGCCAATCGTCCGTGCGTGCCTGCCGGCGCGAAGCCAGGCTCCCGTGCCGGATCGCCGAGGACGCCGAGGACAGTCCGGCAGCGATGGCAGCCTCGTCGAATGCGGAATCGCCGCCCACCCCCGCGAACTCGGCGAGTCGGACGAGCGACGGCGACGGCAGACCGACGGAGCCCGCCACCGTCCGCCCGAGAGCGACACCGGGTCGATCCGTGCCCACGACGCGTCCCTGCTCGAGCACCATGATCCGCTCCATGCCGCCGAGCATCCCGGCATCGTGCTCTGCGCACAGGATGGCGGCGCCGCCCGCGGCGAGCGTGTCCAGGAGCGCGGCGACATCCCTCCTGCCGGCGGGATCCAGTTGGGAGGTGGGCTCGTCCAGGACCAGGATCGTCGGACCCATCGCGATGATCGCGGCGATCGCCACTCGCTGTTGCTCGCCGCCCGACAGTGCGAGTGGCTCCCGATCGGCCAGGTGGCCGATGCCCAGCTGCTGGAGGACGCCGTCGATCCGGGTGTCCATCGCCTGCCGCGGGACTGCCAGGTTCTCGAGCCCGAAGGCCAGTTCCTCGCGCACCGTGCGCTTGGACGCCGACAGCTGGTTGGCGGGGCTGGCGAACACGATCCCGACTCGCCCCAGGAGGGCGCCCGGGTCGAGGGGTTTCGTGACGTCCAGGCCGCCAACGCTTGTCACCCCGCAGGTCCTGGCGTGTACCACCCGCGGGATGAAGCCGCCGGCGAGGAGGGCCAGCGTGGATTTGCCGGCACCGCTCCGACCGGTGACGCCGACGCGCTCGCCGGACCGGACGTCGACGTCCACGCCTTCCAGTGCTGGCCGCCGGCGTCCCGCGTACCGGACGCCGGCGCCCGTCAAGGCCAGGCGAGGTTCAGGCCGCGTCATCGGCCCACACCCAGGAGCGCGCCGACGACCACGGCCGTCGATGCCGCCCCGAGTCCCCAGCGGAGCCAGCGGTCGATCGGTGGGTCGATCACGAGCCGGTAGGCGGTCCGGTGGGATCCGGCTCCGAAGCCGCGAGCCTCCAGCGCGAACGTCCGCTCCCGTACGTCCACGAGCGAGCCGAGGACGACCGGTCCGATCAGCGGGACGAGGGCTCGGAGGCGACGCGCGGGCGAACCACGCACCGACAATCCGCGCGCCTGCTGGGCCTCGAGGATCGCCCCGGCACGAACCTGCATCCGCGGCACGAGCTGCACGGCGGACAGGACGACGAACGCGATCCGATGACTCACGCCACGCGCGACCAGCGCCTCCATCAGGTCGTCCGCCAGGGTCGTGAACAGGAACAGGATGGCGGCGAGGAATACGGTCAGCAGGCGCCCGGCCGAGACGAGGCCGAACGTCAGACCCTCACCGGTGAGCGTGAACGGCCCGAGAGCCAGCCATGGGTCCGATGCGCCGGGATAGAGGACTGCGTTGATCGCCACGATGGATGCCAGGAGGACGGCTGGGATCCGCAGCGCCCGGACGGTGGCCGCAAGGAGCCCGGCCGTCAGGGCCAGCACCAACAATCCGGTCGCGATCGGCGCCAGGAAGATGGGCGGCAGCAGGAAGGCCGCCAGCAAGATGAATCCGACACCCAGCAGCTTGGTCAGGGGGTGCCGGGCATGCAACCAGCTGTCCCCCGGGATGTAGTACCCGGTCGTCGCGGACATTCAGTCCGGGACCGTCGTCTCGCCCCGGCTGTACATCGTGCGGACGGTCACCGGCAGGGCGCCCAGGATCACGAAGACGACGCTGAAGCTGATGACCTTGTCCAGCGGGTCCGAGAGGAGACTCTGGACAAGGACGGCCTGGATGACGTCGAGGCCCAGGGCGCGGAGGAT
This sequence comes from Chloroflexota bacterium, assembly GCA_029858845.1. Lineage (GTDB taxonomy): Bacteria > Chloroflexota > Limnocylindria > Limnocylindrales > CSP1-4 > SPCO01. Next base: position 4,923 of record JAOUEG010000107.1, read on the forward strand.
CGCGACCACGGGATCGGTGCCGCCGCCGGTGATCCCCCCGAACACTCCCGCCGCGATCGGCACAGCGATGGCGACCGCCACCAGGGCGGTGGTGATTCCCGCCACCCACACGGGGAAGAAGCGGGCGTTGTCGCCGCGGCGAGCCCATGCGAAGGCCAGAGCGCCGACCACGACGGCGCCCCCGAGGGCCAGCCACAGTCCCACCGGATCGGCGATGGCGAGACCCGACAGATCGGCGCCACCGAAGAGCGGTCCCAGCGGGCCGTCTCCGTCAGGGTCGGACCCATCGATCGTGAAGAAGTAGCCGGTCGGGCCGAAGAGCAGGCGGATCCCCGCGAAGACCAGGGCTGCCGCAGCCACGGTCGCCGCGACGACAAGGTAGCGGCGCGCGTCCCCCGGACGGCCGTCGAGGCGGTAGATGGTGCGACCGCTCACCAGGCCGCTCACGATGCCGATCGCGACGATGACGGCCGTCACGACGACGAACCGGTCCTGCGAATCCGTGTCACCGTCCGAGAAGCCGTATCCGATCGTGGCCTGGACGACGATGAGCGCGAGCAGGGCGGCCCCGATGCCCGTTGCGACCGCGAGGAATCCGCCGATCCGCCCGTCGTCGGCGCGGATCCTGAAGACGCCCTGCCACGCCCAGAAGCCCGCCATCAGACCGATCACCGCGGCCACCGGCGCGAAGAACGCGGCGACAGGACCGGATCCGCCGGGGATCGGCAGGAACGACCAGAGCAGGTTGGACAGGAGACCCGTCAGGGCACCGGCCCATGGGCCGGCGAGGGCGCCCACGAGGATGGTCCCGATCGAGTCCAGGTAGATCGGCAGGCGCAGCGCGACGACGATCGATCCAACCGCGAGGTTGATCGCGATCGCGACCGGGATGAGCGCCAGGGTGGCCGTCGAGAGATCGCGCGATCGCCGGGCGATCAGCGCGAACAGCGCCGCCACCAGGACGAGACCAATGAGGTAGGCGGCCTGGATCGCCGGGATGCAGGGCTCGGACTGACCGTCCGCGCAGATCGTCAGCCAGTCCATCGTTCCGGATCCCTTCCCGCGTCCGCGGCAGCGGTCCGCTCGGCGGCCAGCCCGCCGATGCGCTCGATCAGGCGATCGAGGAATGTCGCGACCTCGGCCTCCATCACGACGTCGGCATTCGCCGGCTGGTCGGTCAGATGCCGCGTGTCCGCCACCGTCATGCCGGTCGTCAGCTCACCGCGCGTCTCCACGTCCACGTATAGGGGGAGGGTCCGCACGAGCGTCCGGTCCAGGGCGGCGGCCACGGCGAGCGGGTCGTGGATGAACGCCCCGTAGAAGCCGTCGTAGGCATCGTGGAACTCGAAGTAGAACCGGAGGGCATCGGCGACGCAGCGGACGATCGGGTCACTCGCGACCGAGTGGACCGGGCGAAGAGGGTCCTCGCCCCGCGCCAGCGCGATCGAGTCGTCCGGTCGACTCCCGGCGCGGCGG
>JAOUEG010000108.1 GCA_029858845.1 Chloroflexota bacterium
GTGGATGGGCTGCCCGGCTCCGTCCTGCGCCAGGGCTACCTGTCACGCGCGCCGGAGCGGACCGTCCGCGTGCGTCGTTCCGGGACCCAGGCCTGGCTGACCGTCAAGGGACCCAACAGCGGGTCGACACGAGCCGAGTGGGAGTGGGAGATCCCGCCGGACGACGCCGATGAGATGCTGACGATCTGCGACGGCCCGGTACTCGAGAAGACACGCTACCTCGTGGAACACGACGGGCTGACCTGGGAAGTGGACGTCTTCTCAGGGGCGAACAGCGGCCTGGTGATCGCCGAGATCGAGCTCGGCTCGGCCGATACGGACATCAGCCTTCCCCCCTGGGTCGGGCGCGAGGTCACCGGCGATCTGCGCTACTACAACAGCTCCCTGGCGGTCACGCCGATACGAACCCGGGGGGACTCGCCGGCTCCGGTCGAGCGGCCTTGACCGGAGACCGGCGGCCGTTACCCGCTGCCCAGAGGAGTGTCGGATCGGGCCGCTCGAAGGGCGGTCAGCAGTTGGGAAAGGGCCTCGTACCGGAGCCGGGCCCGCCGGGCCTCGTCGTCCATCCCCTCGCGTGTCGTCGCGTCGCCGTACCCGGTCGTCAGCCGCACGTCCCGCCGCCGGATCTCACTGAGCTCGCTCGCACGCGCCCTCAGGATGGCTCCCTCGAGCTCGTCCAGGTCCACGCTCGCGTCGAGGTGGATGTCAAGGTCGGCCACGGGTTCAGGCCGCGCTCGGCTTCAGCGCTGCCGAAGCCTCGGCGTCGATCGATGCGTACAGCTCTTCCTCCTGCGCCATGTGGAGGCGAAGGATGGCGTCCAGGCCGTAGAGCGCACGCTGGAGATCCGTGCGGTCGTCGGCGGTCGGCCCATCCGTCCCGATCTCGTCCACGATACGGCCGTACAGCCGGATGAGGTGGAAGATCTCCGTGTGGGTCCGATGCAGGGCGGACGTCGCGTCGTCCGTGCCGATCGCGCGCGCCAGGATGGGATAGACCTCGCGATCCTCCTCTTCCTCGTGCGGCACGAGGGTCTCCACGAGGAACGTCCGGATCCCGAGCAGCGCTTCGCGCGCCTCGTGCGGATCCATCGCGTCGAGATGGTCGGCGACGATGCGCAGGCGTGCGATCCCCGGCGCGAGGGTCCTGTGCTCGGCCGTCAGGCGGATGCCCGTATCCGCCCAGCCCGGTACCCGGATCGGTCGCTCCAGTCCCCCGCGCAACGCGCGCAGCGCGTTGAGGATGACGGCGACGTCGATCACCTCCTGAAGCAGGGCGCCGGCGACGACCGGCAGGAACCCGAAGGCCGCCACGACCATGGCGATGAGGGACATCCCCATCCCGGCCACGACACTCTGGACGGCGATCGAGCGCGAATGTCGCGCGATCCGGACCGCCTCGGCCAGGCGGTCCAACCGGTCCACCGTGATGACGATGTCGGCCGCCTCAGAGGAGGCGGTCGCTCCCCGAGCGCCCATCGCCACGCCGACGTCCGCAACGGCCAGGGCCGGCGCATCGTTGATCCCGTCGCCGACCATCACGAGCGGACCGTTGGCGACATCCCGCTCCATCCGGACGGCGTCCACCTTGTCCGCCGGCGCCCGATCGGCAAGCACGCCGTCCAGGCCGATCGCGGCACCCACGAGCTCCGCCACCGAGTGGTGATCACCCGTGACCATGATGATCCGCGTGAACCCGGCCCGCCGCAGCCCGCGCACGGCCCGAGGGGTGTCGGATCGGATCGGATCGTCAAGCACGAACGCCCCGGCGATCTCGCCGTCGATCCGGATGAACACGTTGGTCGCGCCCTCCAGGGTGGCCCGCCGCCGCAGTTCACGCGCCCAGACCGGCAGCTCGCCGTCGGGCGAGACGAAGGCCGCCGATCCCACGGCCACGGCGGATCCCTCGACGGTCCCGCTCACGCCGCCACCGTGGGCTTCGATCACGTCCGTCGGCAGGGACAGCACGAGGTCACGCTTGTGGGCGGCGTGGACGAGCGCGGCCGCAAGGACGTGCGGCGAGGCCTGCTCCAGGGCGGCCCCGAGACGGAGCAGATCGTCGGGATCGCGTCCCACGGACTCGATCGAGGCCAGACGCGGCCGTCCGGCGGTCAGCGTGCCGGTCTTGTCGAACAGCAGCACCCGCGACCTGGCAAGGGTCTCGAGCGGTCCACCGCCCTTCACGATGATCCCGCGTCGAGCGGCGCGAGAGATGCCGGCCACGATCGCGATCGGCGCTGCGAGCAGCAGCGGACAGGGCGTGGCGACGACGAGGACCGCCAGCGCCCGCACCGGATCGCCCGAGATGAGCCACGCCAGGCCGGCCATCGCGAGCGCGGCGGGCACGAACATCAGGGCATAGCGATCCGCCAGCCGGACGAATGGCGCCTTCGCGCGCTCCGCTTCCTCGACGAGCCGCACGATCCCGGCATACGTGCTCGCATCGGCGGTCGCGATCGCCATGAGGTCGAAGGAGCGGCCGGCATTGACCACTCCGGACGACACGGTCTCGCCGTCCTCGTGGGTCACGAGCCGACTCTCGCCGGTCAGTGCCGATTCATCGAGGACGGCCGGGTGGTCGCGCACCAACCCGTCGACGGGGACGATCTCACCCGGACGAACGAGCAACCGGTCACCGGGCACGACATCGCCGATCGAAACGGTCTCCAGCCCGCCGTTGCGGTAGCGACTGACGGTCTGGGGGGCTCGCCCCAGCAGCGCTGTCAGCTCACGATGGGCTCGGCCCTCCGCGTACGTCTCCAGGGCCTCGCCGGTCGCGAGCATGACGGCGATGACCGCGGCGGCGAAGGTCTCGCCGAGCGCCAACGCGCCGCCGATGGCCAGCACGGCGATGATGTCCACCCCGGCTTCACCGGCCAGGAGATCACGGACGATCGACCAGACCAGCCGGACGCCCACGACGATCGTCGGGACCGCCCAGACCCATGTCGCCAGATCATCCCGTCCCGCAGCGGTCAGCACCAGGCCACCGATCAGGCCGGCCGCGGTCAGGGCGAGCAGGGCAAACGTCCGCGCCATGGTCCCGATGCCCGTCATCGCGCCCGTTCCCGACGGACCGGTAGCTGCTGGCCGCGGATCTTGGCGCCACGGAGCGCGTGCGCCACCGCGTCCACGACGGGGGCTCGGACATCCACCAGGGCGAAGTCATCGTAGATCTGGATCGCGCCGACGACCGATCCGGGCACGCCGGCTTCATTCGCGATAGCACCGACCAGGTCGCCCGGCCGCAGCCCGGCGCGCCGCCCGCCCCCGATCCACAGCTGGGCCCAGCCGCCATCCGGCACCGACGGGTGCGGAGCGCCCTGTGGGCGCGGTCCGCGGGGGACCGGCCCGCGACCCGGTGCGGCGCCTCGTGGCGCGGGGCCCGGACGACCGGGGGAACCGGGACGAGGACCCGGGCCGGGTCGGCCGCCCGGTCGCGGTTCGTGCAGCATGGCGGTGGCAAGCTCCACCTGGTCCTCCTCGCGCAGCTCGGCGCCCTCCATCAGCGAGACGGCGGCGAGGGCGATATCCACCAGGTCGAACTCCTCCGACAGCGGCTCCACGACGCCCCGCAGGCGGTCGTGGCCACCGGCCAGCAGCGCTTCCCGCAGGTTGCCGCGCAGGATCTCGATCCGGCGCTCGCGCAGGTCCGCCACGGTCGGGAGGCGCTCGATCTGCAGCTTCGTCCGCGTGGCGGCCTCGATGTTGCGCAGGAGGCGATGCTCGCGTGGCTCCACGAGCGTCAGCGCGACGCCCTCACGGCCCGCCCGGCCGGTCCGGCCGATGCGATGGACGTACTGATCCGGATCGGACGGGACGTCGTAGTTCACGACATGACTGACATGCTCGATGTCCAGGCCGCGCGCGGCCACGTCCGTGGCGACCAGGACGTCCAGGGCGCCCTCGCGGAAGCGGCCCAGGATGCGATCGCGGGCCTCCTGGGCGAGACCTCCGTGCAGCGCCCCGGCATCGTGTCCACGGCCGCTCAGGGCCTCGGCGAGGTCGTCCACCTCCCCGCGCGTCCGGGCGAACACGAGCGCGGACGTGGGGTCCTCCACGTCCAGGATCCGGCACAGGGCGGCAAGCTTGTCCGGGCGCCGCACCACGTAGGCGGTCTGGCGGACCAGGGCGACCCCGTCGCGGGTGCCCCGCTCGGCATGGACCCGGACCCTGGCCGGGTCCCGGAGGTGGCGCTTGGCGATCTTCGTGATCGTCGGGGAGATCGTGGCCGAGAAGAGGGCCGTCTGACGCTCGGCCGGGGTCGCGGCGAGGATGGCGTCGAGATCCTCGGCAAAGCCCATGTCCAGCATCTCGTCGGCTTCGTCCAGAACGACCACGTCGACGTTGCCGAGATCCAGGCTGCCGCGCGTGAGGTGATCCACCGCGCGGCCGGGCGTCGCGACGACGATGTCCACGCCGCGTTGGAGGCCACGCAGTTGCTGATGGATCGGCTGTCCGCCGTAGATCGGCACGACCCGGACGCCGAGGGCTTTGCCGTAGCTGTGGAACGCCTCGGCGACCTGCATCGCGAGTTCGCGGGTGGGGACCACGACCAGCGCCGAGGCCCGGTTCCGCCCGGCGCCTCCTGCCTCCAGCCGGGCCAGCACTGGCAGGGCGAAGGCGGCCGTCTTGCCCGTGCCGGTCGGCGCCTCGGCGAGCAGGTCGCGGCCGGCCAGCAGCAGCGGGATGGCCTCGCGCTGGACGGGCGTGGGCTCCTCGTAGCCGAGCGCCGCGAGCGTCGTGAGGAGCCGCTCGTCAAGGCCGAGTCCGGCGAAACCCTCCGGGACGTCCGCACCGGCGGCCCCTGGGACCGATCCGCCGGCCTCGCCTACCGAGATCGATGCGTCTGGCATGGCCACATTGTGACGCGTCAGCCCACCTCGACCGGGTCTATGGTCCTGACCTCGCCACCCGGTCCGAGGACGACCACCTCGCCGGACCGGCGTCCGCCGTCCGGGTCGGTCACGACGTACGAGTGGTGGATCTCCGTCACGCCCGTGGCCAGGGTGCTGCCCACGGCGCAGTACCGGGTGGCAGAGAGCTCGATCGCCCGGCGCACCGCCTCCACGTCCAGGTCCGGCCCGACGACATCGTGGACGACGTCGATCCGCGTGAAGACGAACGGCGCCTCATCGCGCTGCGTCCCACTGGTCCGAACCTCGTAGCGGGTCACCTCCTGGCGCTTCTTGCGCAGGATGGAGATGACATCCATGGCCGTGCAGCCGGCGAGGGCCAGGGGCAGCAGCTCCACCGGACGCGCGCCGCTGTCGCCCTCCGAGCCGTCCAGGACGACCGCGTGACCACTCCCGGTTCGGCCCTCGAAGCGCATGTGTTGCCCATCGAGGGCGACGGACGCGGTCTTCGTGCTCATGCGGGCTCCTCCAGGCTGGCGATGACGCGGGTGAGCCGGTCGCGGGCCTCCATGGCGACCGGTCGGATGGCGGGATCGTCCACGAGTCCCAGCGCGGCCATCGGGTCCATCGCTTCCACGACGGTATCCGGACCCACTTCCCGGAGCACGACGTTGCACGGGAGGAGGGTTCCGACGGACGGATCGGCCTCGATGGCGCGATGGGCGAGCGGTGGGTTGCAGGCGCCGAGGATCAGGTACGGCGGCTGCTCGACCCCCAACTTGGCCTTGAGGGTCGCCTGGACGTCGATCTCGGTCAACACACCGAACCCTTCCGCCTTGAGCGCCGCTTCGACGCGTGGTCGAAGGTCGGCGACTGTGCCGGTCAGGCGCGTGCCGAACGAGAACGTGGAGAGCTGCGTCATGAGGTCACCTCGGGTGTGATGGTTGGCTGGATATTCGTCGTGGGCCGCATCGCGCCGATCTGGGCCGTGGGCAACTCGAACCAGAAGCGCGCACCGCCCCCGTCGACGTTCTCGACGCCGACCCGGCCCCCGTGCGTCAGGGCGAGCGCCCGGACGACGGCGAGTCCCAACCCGGACGTGCCGGTCGCCCGGTCGCGCGCGGTATCGGCCTGGTAGAAGCGGTCGAAGACGTGCGGGAGGTCCCATGGTGCCACGCCCGGTCCGGTGTCACTCACGCTGACGCGAGCGAAGGCCGGATCCGGCGCGCTCGATGAGACCGTCACTCGGCCGCCCCTCGGAGCATGGCGAATGGCGTTGTCCAGCAACGCCCCCAGGATCTGACGAACGCGGTCGGGGTCGGCAGTCACGGTGACCGCCGACACGCCCTCGGCCGTCAGGCTGACATCCTTGGTCTCGGCGCGGATCGCGAGGTCCGCGAGGCTCGAACGGATGAGATCGGCCAGGGCGACCGGTTCGCGCCGGAGCGGGAGGGCGGACGTCTCGGCCAGGCTGACCGTGCGAAGGTCATCCACGATCCGGCCCAGGAGGTGGGACTGCTCGCGGATCGTCGCGAGGTGGCGGT
>JAOUEG010000109.1 GCA_029858845.1 Chloroflexota bacterium
GGCGTGAGGGTGGTGCGGGAGGGCAGCCTCCACAAGTTCGTGCCGAGCGTCCGGCAGGTCTCGTTCAATGGCCGTCTCGCGCGGGAGCGCGGGCAGCAGGTGCGCTACATCACGGACCGAGCGGTCTTCGCCCTGGAGGAGGACGGGCTGGTGCTGATCGAGGTCGCCCCGGGCATCGACATGGAGCGCGAGGTCCTCCAGCAGATGGGCTTCCGGCCACGCGTCGCCGACGACGTGCGGCCGATGGACGAGCGAATCTACGCAGCGGGCGCCATGGGCCTCGCCGCCGACTTCGGGCGTCGCTCGTGAGCGCGCTCATCGAGCTCGAGCTCGGGCGCGTTGCGCGCCTCACGCTCGTGAACCCCCCGCTCAATCTCGTCACGCGCGCGCTGCTCGAGGAGCTTGACGCGGCGCTCGCGACCCTCGAGGTCGCCGCACCCGGGGACGTCCGGGCGGTGGTCGTGACCGGGAGCGGCGAGAGGGCGTTCTCGGCCGGCTCGCACGTGGGCGAGTTCCAGGCGCAGCGCGGTCCCGAGGGCCGCGCCCGGCTGGCCTACGAAGCCGGGGTCGCACGGCGCCTGGCCGCACTGCCGATGCCGACCATCGCCGCCATCGAGGGCAACGCGCTGGGTGGCGGCCTGGAACTGGCCCTGGCCTGTGACCTTCGGATCGCTTCGGAGCGGGCGCGTCTCGGCCTTCCGGAGGTGCGCCTCGCGGTCATTCCCGGAGCCGGCGGCACGCAACGTCTGCCACGGGTCGTCGGTGTCGCCCGAGCTCGCGAGCTGATCCTGACCGGCAAGGTGCTGGCGGCGGCCGAGGCCGAGCGGATCGGCCTCGTGCACGAGGTGGTGCCGGCCGGTGAGGCGGCGGCCCGCGCCTCCGCCATCGGCGAGGAGATCGCGCTGCGCGGACCGCTCGCCGTCCGTGAGGCCAAGCGCCTGCTCGATCTCGCGACGGAGACCGACGTGGAGGAGGGCCTCGCGGCCGAGCTCGAGGCGTCGGTACGGATCTTCGCCACCGACGACATGCTGGAGGGCGCCACCGCCTTCCTCCAGAAGCGTGATCCCGATTACCGCGGCCGATGACGGCCGCTCATCCCTGCACCCGGAGGATCGATCACCATGACTGATGTGGGCCGCTTCGGAGTCTTCCTGCCCTCGTACATCTGGGAGGGCGATGGACCGGAGCGCGCGCGCGGCATCAAGGCCTTCGCCCGCCGGGTGGAGGAGCTCGGTTTCGATTCCCTGTTCATCACCGACCACCTGCTGGCGGCGAAGCGGTTCTACAGCGTCAACTGGCTCGAGCCGCTCATCACCCTGGCGGTCGCCGCAGGCGCGACCGAACGGGTCCGGCTCGGCACGTCCATCCTGATCATGCCGCTGCGGAACCCGGTCATCCTGGCGAAAGAGCTGGCGACCCTCCAGTTCCTGTCCGACAACCGGGTCATCCTGGGAGCCGGCGTCGGCTGGAACGAGAGCGAGTACGAGGCGGTCGGCGTGCACAAGTCGGAGCGCGGCAGGCGGACCGACGAGATGCTGGACATCATGATGCCGCTGCTCGAGGGAGAGCGGGTCACCTACCACGGCCGGTTCTACGACGTCGACGACGTGTTCATCGAGCCACGCACGTCGCAACGGCCGCTGCTCTGGATCGGCGGCGGTTCCCAGCTGGCGGACCCCAAGTCGCCCGACGTGCCGAAGTTCGTCGCGTCCGTCAAGGCCAGGACCGTCAAGGCCGATGGCTGGATCCCCCGCCCGACCTGCCCACCTCCCGATATCGCGCGCGACTGGCAGGATCTCCAGGTCGCGATGCGTGAGGCCGGCAAGGATCCGTCCGACACCCTGGTCGCCCACGAGAACTTCCTGCACCTGGTCCTGACGAACGACCCGGTCAAGGCGCGCGAGGAGCAGCACCGGGCATTCCTCAAGGTCATGAGCAACGAACGAGGGCCGAAGTACCTCGAGTCGGTCTACCTGTTCGGGACGCCCGATGAGATCATCGCCTCGCTCCAGGCGAGGGTGGACGCCGGGGTCGAGTACTTCTTCCTGCACACGATGACCCCCGATCCGGACCAGCTCCAGCATTGGGTCGACGAGATCATCCCCAACGTCAGGTTCCCCACGACGGCCGGGCCGGTCCGACGGCCGCCGACTCCCTGGCGATGACGCAGCGTGTCGGGCTGATCGGCAAGCCGCTCCGGCGGCGGCACTCCCAGGTCATGCATGACGCTGCGTTCGACGCGGCGGGGATCGACGCCCGATACGTCCTCCTGGAGCTCGAGCCCGAGGAGGTCGAGGCCGCCGTGGCCGCGGCGCGTGGCGAGGACTGGCTCGGCCTCGGCGTCACGGCACCGTACAAGCGCGTCGTCGCCGGCCTGTGCGACGACATCGATCCCGAGGCCGCCAGGATCGGCGCCGTGAACAACGTCGCGCGTACCCCGGCGGGTGGCCTGGTGGGGTTCAACACGGATGCCCCCGGCTTTCGTGCCGGCGTCGAGCTCGCGATGGGCCGATCGCTCCACGGATCGACCGTGGTCGTCGCCGGGGCCGGCGGGGCGGCCCACGCGGTCGTCTTCGCCTGCCTCGACGCAGGCGCGCGGCACGTGACCATCGGCAACCGCACGGTCTCGGCCGCGGCGGCACTCGCCGAGCGGTTCGGCGACATCGGACCGGGCACCGTGCAGGCGGTGGCCCTGGGCGACCCGGCCTTCGAGCGGGCCCTCCGGTCCGCGGATGTCGCGGTGAACGCGACGACGGTCGGCATGGTGGACCCGGGGACGACGATCGACGTCGCCCTCCTGCCCGTGACGGCCACGGTCTTCGATCTCGTGTACGTTCCGCCCGAGACGCCGCTGCTCCGCGCGGCTCGGGCCCACGGCCTGCGCGCCGCCAACGGATCGGAGATGCTCATCGCCCAGGCGGCCATCGCGTTCGAGCGCTGGACCGGCGTAGGCGGGATGGCGGACGTCATGCGTTCGGCGGTCGCACCGCTGCTGGCCGACCCAGCGGCCACGGCCTGAGATGCGCCTCACCACGGTCCTGGACGAGGGCCGGTACCGGCCCGTCGCGGTGCGCGACGACGACATGGTCGTCGTGATCGACACCCGGGCGACCGGCCTGGCCGGCATCCGGGCCCTCGCAGCCGGTGGTACCACGGCACTGGCCAGGCTCGAGTCGTGGCTGGAGCGGCAACCGGCAGAGGTGGGGACGCCGCTGGCGGATGCGATCCTGGGCCCGGCCGTGCCGGATCCGGGGGCGATCTACACCATCGGCCTGAACTACGACGACCCCGCCGCGCCCGATGCGGAGCGGCCCGAACGCCCCCTCGTCTACGGCAAGGCTCCATCGTCGGTGGCGGGCCATGGCGCGGCGCTCACATGGGACCGCTCGGTGACGGCCAACGTCGACGCCGAATGCGAGCTCGGCGTCGTCATCGGCGAGACCGCGTGGGCCGTGACGCCCGGCGACGCGCTCCGCCATGTGTTCGGCTACACGATCATCGACGACGTGTCCTCGCGGGATCCGTGGCTCGACGGCGACCAGTGGCTCATCGGCAAGTCGATGCCCGGCTTCTGCCCGGTGGGCCCGTGGGTCGTGACGCGAGACGCGATCGACCCGGCGGACATCCGGCTCGGCTGCACGGTCAACGGCGTGGCGATCCAGGACGACCGCACCGCCCGGATGCGGACGTCGATCGCGGAGGTCATCGCCTATCTGAGCCGCCACGTCGAGCTGCGCCCCGGCGACCTGATCGCGACCGGTACGCCGGCGCGGCTGACCGGACGATATGGGCCCGAGCGACATCTCCAGGTAGGCGACGTCGCGACGGCCTGGATCGAGGGTATCGGCGAACTGACGACCACCATCCGCTGACCGTGAGGAGAGGACGCCCATGAAGCCCGCGACCGTGTTCCTGGGGGAGATGACGACGCTCGAGGTGGAGGCCTTCCTGGAGGACCACCAGACGGTGATCGTGCCCGTCGGTTCCACCGAGCAGCACGGTCCGCACGCCCCATTGCTGACCGACGTGCTCATCCCCCAGGAGGTGGCCCGCCGGGTGGCGCCCCGGGTCGGCGCCGTGGTGGCGCCGCCGGTCAACTACTCCCTGTCGTACCCGCACGTCGGGTTCACGGGCCTCGTCCACATCCGGATCCCGACCTTCATGGCGCTCATCGAGGATCTGTGCGCGTCGCTCGCGTCGATCGGGTTCAAGCGGATCGTCTTCCTCAACGGTCACTACGACAATACCTATGCGATCGCGTACGCCTGCGCCAACGCGGCCGACCGCATGCCGGCCGACGCACACGCCTTCCCGGTCAACTACTGGGACGGCATGACGCCGGACGAGGCGGCCGAGTTCTTCGACCCGTCCAACGGCCTCCACGCCAACCGCGGTGAGACCTCGGCCGTGCTCGCCATCGCCCCGCACCTTGTGGACATGGAGCGCGCGAACGTCGAGTTCCCGCCGTTCCCCGATGTCACGAGCCCGGCGCCCGTCCACACGGCATTCTTCTTCTCGGCCCCCGGATCCGTTCACCGCGCGACCCACTCCGGGACCTGGGGTGACCCGCGCGAGTCGACGGCCGAGTTCGGGGAGCGCTACCTCGACGTCGTGGTGGCCTCGACGCAGCGGATCCTCGACGACATCGAGCGGACGTTCGCGGCGATGCCCCCGCGCTAGGCGCGCATTCGGCCAGGCGGCCGGGGTCCCTGAGTCCGAGACCCGTCAGGCGGCCTCGGCCGGGAACCAGGCACCTGCGCGCATGACCCGCAGAACGCGGAGCGCGGGATCCAGCTCGACCAGGTCCGCGCGCTGGCCGACCGCGATGCGGCCGCGGTCCGACACGCCGAGCAGGTCCAGCGGGTTGCGGCTGGCGGCCGCGACCGCGACGGGCAGCGGTATGCCGGCCGCGACGAGGTTGCGGACGGCGGCATCCAGGGAGAGGACCGAACCGGCCAGGGTGGCCGTCCCGACGAGGGTGACGCGCTGCCCCACGACTTCAACGTCGAGACGCCCGATCCGGCCACGCCCATCGCCCGTCCCGGCGAGTGCCACGGCGTCGCTCACCAGGAGCAGTCGATCCGACGGCTTGAGTCGCCTGACGAGCGACCACAGCGCCGGGTGGACGTGGATCCCGTCGGCGATGAGCTCCACCCAGACGGCATCGTCGAGCAGGGCGGCAAGGGCCACCCCGGGCGCGCGATGATCGAGGCCGCTCATCGCGTTGAAGAGATGCGTCGTTGACGTCGCGCCGGCCGCGTAGCCGGCCCGCGCCTCGTCGAGGGATGCGGCCGAGTGCCCGATCGAGGTCGCCACGCCCTGGTCGCGAAGCCAGCGGATGAGGTCGATCGCTCCGGGCAGTTCGGGCGCGATGGTGAGCAGCCGGAGGCCATCGACGAGCGGGCCGAGGACCACGCCGGGTACCGCGGCCGGGACCTGGAGGTACTCCGAGGCGTGCGCGCCTCGCCGGGCCGGGGCGAGGAAGGGTCCCTCGAGATTGAAGCCGAGCGGCTCGGCTCCGTCTGGCGGCGCGTCGGGCAGCCAGGTCCGGACCCGCTCGGCGAAGGCCGCGAGCTCGTCCAACGGCGCGGTCACCGCGGTCGGCAGGAAGGACGTCACCCCGCGCCGCAGGAGCCGGCGGGCCATGCCGTCGAGCGCGGCACGATCGCCCATCGCGTCGTGGCCGCCCCAGCCGTGCACGTGGACGTCCACGAAGCCGGGGGCGAGGTACGGGCCATCCGTGGCGGGAGCATCCTCGTCGAGGATCACGTCGGCGATCCGCCCGTGCTCGATCGCGATCCGGCCGCCGGCGATCCGATCGTCGAGGACCAACCGGCCGCTGACGGTGGAAGCCGATCCGGTGATCATCGCTCGGTGGCGGCGAGATCCGGGATCTCGACGTCGAAGGTGACGCCGAGGCCGTAGCGTTCGGCTGAGTAGCGCGATTCGGTCGCCTCGATGCGGCGGCCGTGGCTGTCCAGGATGACGCGCCGTTCCACCAGCAACGGGTCACCGCTGCGCAGCTCGAGGGTCGCGGCGTCCTCGGCCGTCGCGGCGGCCGCGGAGATCGTGCCGGATCCTCGGCGCAGCACGAAGCCAGCCCTGCCGAGCGTTTCGTGGAGTGAACCTCCGGCAAGATCCGCCGTCATGACCGCATCGGCACAGGCGCCGATCAGCACCGCCGATTCGAGCGCGATGGGCTGACGATCCGCCAATCGCAATCGCCGCAGGTGCACGACTGCCTGCCCGGCCTGGATGCCGAGGTCCTCGGCCTCGGCGGGCGTGGACGGACGGAGGACTCGGGTGAGCACGCGCGAACTCGGGATGCGACCCGCTCGGAGCATTTCCTGGGTGACGGTATTCAGGCGAT
>JAOUEG010000110.1 GCA_029858845.1 Chloroflexota bacterium
CCGAACAGGGTGGCGAGCACCGCGTTGGGGATGGCCACGATGAAGCTGTTGGCAAGCGCGTTCTGGACGACCGAGTTGGACAGGGCCTCGGGGTACCAATGCAAGCTGAAGCCGGTCCAGATCGTCGCAAGGCGGTTCGCGTTGAAGCTGAACAGCACGACGATCACGATCGGCAGGTAGAGGAACGCATAGACGAGGCCAGCCTGGATCCTCAGCCAGGCCTCGACCACGATCGAGCCTCGATCCACCCTGGGACGGCGAGGGCGCGCTGTGGCCGTTCCGGCGACGGGCTCGGCCGCGATCGCGGGCGACGTCATAGGACGCTCACCTCCCGGCCCCTCCGGCCGCGGTTCACGAACCACGTGTAGAAGGTCACCGTGAACATCATCACTGCGATCAGCACGACGGCCTTGGCGCTACCCGCGGGCCAGTTCCGAGCTTCGAGGAAGTCCGTCACCAGAGCGTTGCCCACGAGGTAGATCCGACCGTAACCGAGGATCTGCGGGATGACGTACTCGCCCATCATCGGGATGAAGACGAGGATGCTGCCCGTGATCAGGCCTGGCAGCGCGATGGGTAGCGTTACCTGGCGGAAGGTCGCCCAGCGGCTGGCGCCGAGGTCCTTCGACGCTTCCACCAGGGTGCGATCCATCCGCTCAAGCGTGACGTACAGCGGGAAGACCATCAGGGGCAGGTAGCCGTAGACGAGGCCGATGAGGACGGCCAGCGGCGTGCCGAGGATCCGGAAGCTGTCGTCCCCGATGACGTCGCCGACGAACCCGCCGAGATTCTCGGGACCCAGCACGATCAGCCAGGAATAGGTCCTGATGAGGAAACTGGTCCAGAAGGGGATGACCAGCAGGAGGATGAACAGCCCCTTGCGCGAGCCGCCACGTGTCGCGATGAAGTACGCGAGGGGCAACCCGACCAGCAGGCACCCGATGGTGCCGGCGATCGCCATGGACAGGCTGGTCGTGAACGGCGCGGCTTTGTCGAGATCCCCGAGGATCGCCCCATAGTTGTCCAGCACGAAGGCTGGCGCATAGCCTCCGTTCTTCGCTCGAACGCCGAAGCTGAAGATCGTGATGATCACCAGCGGCGCGACGAGCAGGACGAGATACCAGGCGCCGGCCGGCAGGATGAGGACGAAGGTCAGGAGAGCGGATCGGATCCGCCCTCCAAGACCGTCGCTTCCGGCTCCAGTCCTGGTCGTCCCAGACTGCATCTCGCTCGTGATTCCGGCGGTCCCTGTCAGGCGATCGCCGTCAACTGCCGATCTTCTGCTTGAACTCTGCCCAGATATCGAGCCGCTGGTTGTTCCCGGACGTGTCCACGGCTCCCTCGAGCAGCGGCATGACGGACTCGGGCGGGAAGATCGCAGGATCGTCGAGGAGTTCCTGGGACACGAGCTTGCGAGCTTCGCTGCTCGGTGTCGCGTAGCCGTTGTACTCCGTCTCGAGCGCCTGGATCTCCGGGCGATGGATGTAATCGAGCCACGCGTACGAGGCGTTCGGGTGCGGCGCGTCCGCCATCATCACCCACGTGTCCAGCCAGAACAGCGAACCCTCGGTCGGCACCGAGTACGCCGTGTCGGCGGTATCGGGGTTGGCGCGAAGCTCGAGGAGCGGACCGGTCCAGCCGAGGCAGAGGGCTGCCTCCTCCGACGAGAGCTTGACCTGATACGTGTCCGAATCGAGGGACAGGATGTGGGGGGCGAGGTCGAGCAGGATCTTGCGGGCCTCCTCCAATTCTGCCTTGTCGACGGAGTTCAGCGAGTAGCCGAGCATCTTCAGCGGCATCACGAAGACGTCGCCCATCGAGTCGACGAAGACGGTCTTGCCCGAGAACTCGCCCAGGGTCAGGTCGTACAGCTCCCGCCACGATTCGACCGGCTTTCCGGTCAGCTTCTCGCGGTAGAGGATGCCGGTCGTCCCGAAGTCCTTGGGGAGCTGGTACTCGTTGGTCGGATCCCAATCCAGCCCGAGGAATGCCGGGTCGATGTACTTCTGGTTCGGGATCCGTGACAGGTCGAGCTTGGCGAGGAAGCCCTCCTCGACCATGCCGGGCACGTACTCCGCGGTCGGGGCCGCGATGTCGTAGCCGCTGGCACCACCCTGCAGCTTGGCGATCAACTCCTCGTTGTTGGAGAAGATGTCGTACTGGAAGGTGTTGACGCCGAATTCAGCCTTGTAGGTCTCGATGTTGTCCGGGTTGATGTACTCGGACCAGTTGTACATGAACAGCGAATCCTCGATGTCACCGGCCGGGGCCGCGCTCGCCGCCGGGGCCGCGCTCGCCGCCGGGGCTGCGCTCGCGCCGCCGCTCGAGCCGGAGCTGGAGCACGCTGCGAGGAAGGCCGATGTGCCCACGAGTCCGCTCGCAGCCAGGAAGCTGCGTCGGTTGACCTTGTTCTGGGAGATCCTCGCCAGGTACTCGCCTAGATCGCGCTGTGCCACGTTGTGCTCCTCCTGCTTCGCGCCGGCTCGACCGGCGCGACCTCCGGCTGCCTCATCCTGCAAGGACGAGGTTGGCCTCCTCGTTCCACCGGACGACCACGCGGTCGCCCGGCCCAACCCCCGTCGCGCCTTCGGCGCCTGATGCGTTCTGATGGCTGACGATGAGTTCACCCACCTGCTCGGTCTCGACGCGGTACTCCGTCTGGTCGCCGAGGTAGGTCCCCTGGCGGACACGGCCGGCAACCTGGACCACGCCTGAAGGGGCGTCGCCGGCACCCTCGGCGGCGATGACATCCAGGCGCTCGGGTCGGGTCGCGAACGTCACGGAGTCGCCGGCTGCGAGGGAACCCTCCGGATCGGTGATCCGACCGCGGAGGACGAGCCCGCTCTCCGTCCGCGCAACGGCCACCCGGGTGCCGGCATCGAATTCGACGACGGTCGCCGGGATGAAGTTGGACGTCCCGATGAAGTCGGCCACGAAGCGGTTGACCGGTCGTTCGTAGAGCTCGGTGGGTCCGCCCTGCTGCTGGATCCTGCCCTCGCGCATGACGACGATGACGTCGCTCATCGTGAGCGCCTCTTCCTGGTCGTGCGTCACGTAGACGAACGTGATCCCGACCTCACGCTGGAGCGCCTTCAGTTCGAGTTGCATCTCCTTGCGGAGCTTGAGGTCGAGGGCTCCGAGCGGCTCATCGAGCAGGAGGACGGTGGGGCGATTGACCAGGGCCCTGGCCAGAGCGACGCGCTGCTGCTGCCCGCCGGACATCTCCCAGGTCCGTCGCCGCTCATATCCGTCGAGGCGGACCAGGGCCAGGGCCTCGCCGACTCGGCGCTGTTCCTCCGTGCGCTCCACCTTCCTCTGGCGCAATCCGTAGCCCACGTTCTGGGCGACGTCCATGTGCGGGAAGAGGGCGTAATGCTGGAAGACCGTGTTGACGTTCCGCTTGTAGGGCGGCACCCCGGCGATCGGTTGACCGGCCAGCAGGATCTCGCCCGCGGTCGGCTGCTCGAAGCCGGCGATCATGCGCAGGGTCGTGGTCTTGCCGCAGCCGGACGGGCCGAGGAACGAGTAGAAGGACCCGGATGCGATGCGCAGGTGCATCGCATCGACCGCCACGACGTCTCCGAACCGCTTCGTGACGTCCAGGATCTCGACATCCGGTTCGGCCCCTCCCGACGATCGGGCCGCAGCTCCTCGGGCGGCCGTGCTCGCCTGATGGGCGTCGGGGGACGTGGTGGCGGTCAACGGCGATCCTCGCGCGATGGTTACGGTCGCTGAGCGGCATCGCTGTGGCCTCGCCACAGGTTCGCTGCATCCTACGTTCGTCCATGGGCTCCGTCAACGCAGGAGCGGCGCGAAGCGCAGGTCATACAGCTCCGGGGGCCGGCGCCGGTCTCCTCCGGACGCCGCCGCACGAGGGTCGAACGCGCGCCACCCGGTCCTGTCCTCGTTCGCGGCGCTAGGATGGGACCTCCATGTATGCCGTCATCATGGCCGGCGGCGGCGGGACCCGACTCCACCCGCTGAGCCGGCCCGAGCGCCCGAAGCCATTCCTGCCCCTGCTGGGACGCGTCTCGCTCCTCCAGGCCACCGCCGCCCGCCTGCCGACCGACGACATCACCGTCGTGACGGACGGCCGGTACGAGCGCCTGGTCCGTGATCAGCTACCCGGTGTGCGGGTCCTCGCCGAACCGCGCGGACGCAACACCGCGGCAGCGATCGCCCTGGCGACCGCTGCGTTGGAGCGGGCGGATGACGACGTCATGCTCGTCGTGCCCGCCGACGCCTACATCGATCCGGCCCGCGAGGGCGCCTACCGCGACGTCCTGCGCACGGCGGCGGATGGACTGGCCACGGGCAGCTTCGGCATCGCCGACCCACTCGTGACGCTGGGCACGCGGGTGACCCGGCCGGCGATCGAGTACGGCTACCTCGTCCCGCGGCTGGACGCCCGCGAGATGGTGGAGGGCCTCGCAGCGTATCCCCTGGCGGCATTCGAGGAGAAGCCAAAGCCGGATCGTGCTGCGGAGCTGTTCGAGCAGGACGGCGTCGCCTGGAACGCCGGGATCTTCCTGTGGCGCCGACGCGCGATCCGCGCGGCGCTCGACCGCTATACGGGACTCATGCGGCTCATCGAGCCGACCGTTTCGTCGCCCGTCCTCCTGGACCACGCCTACGAGCAACTCAAGCCGATCTCCATCGATCATGCGGTGATGGAGGGTGCGGCACGCAACGGGGAGGTCGTCATGGGCTCGATGGACGTCGGATGGTCGGACCTGGGCTCGTGGTCCGCGCTGCTGGCGGCGATCGGCGCCCGGGGCGAAGGCGCGGTGGTCCAACCCGGCGAGACCGTGACCGTGGACGACGGCGACCTCGTGGTCCGCCGGGTCGAGGGGCGGCTCGGGGTGATCACCCCGCCGGAGCGCGGTAGGATGACGGCCGCCCAGCAGATCGCCGTGCTTCGGGGCGCGGCACCCGACATCGCCCGCATCCGCGAGCTGATCGAGCGCTGTGCGGAATCGGGAGGGCCCACCGGACCATGACGAGAGGAACGTCGGGGTCGACGCAGATCGTCTTCGGGACCGACGGATGGCGCGCCCGGATCGCCGACGACTTCACCTTCGACGCCGTCCGCCGCTGCGCCGATGGAGTCGCACACTACGTCGCGGAGCGCGGCGAGGCGGCCAAGGGCGTCGTCATCGCCTACGACCGGCGCTTCGCGTCGGAGCATTTCGCCGCCGCTGCGGCCGAGGTGATCCTTGCCCGCGGCATCCCGGTCGCGTTCGCGGCCCACGCCGTCCCGACCCAGATGAGCTCGTTCGAGGTCGTCCAGCGGGGCTCCGCAGCCGGCATCGTCATCACGGCGAGCCACAACCCGTGGGTGGACAACGGCTTCAAGGTCAAGGCCCCGACCGGCGCCGCGGCCGGTCAGGACATGCTCGCCGCGATCGAGGCCCGCCTCGCCGTCAACGGCGGGTCGGCGCTTGACCGACGACCGATGGCCGACGCCGAGGCCGCGGGCCTCGTCGAGCGCTTCGACCCCTACGACGGGTACGAACGATTCGTTCGGACGACCCTTGACCTCGACGCGCTTCGGGCGGCCGACGTCCGGGTGCTGGTCGATCCGCTGTGGGGATCCGGCGCGGGATGGATCAGCCGCCTGCTCGCGGGTGGTCGCATCGAGGTCAACGAGATCCACCAGGAGCGCAATCCGTATTTCGGCGGAGTGAATCCGGAACCGATCCGACCGAACGTCGACGAGGCCCTCGGCCTGATGGCTGAGGGCGGGTACGACCTCGGCCTTCTCCTCGACGGGGATGCCGACCGGGCCGGTGCCGCGGACGAGCACGGGACGTTCATCCACCAGCTCCAGGTGACGGGCCTGCTGATGTACTACCTCGCCGAGCATCGCGGATGGCGCGAGCCCGTCGTCGTCAGCGTCAACAATACGTCGATGGCGGCCCGCCTCGGTGAGCGGTACGGGATCGAGACGCCCGAGACTCCGGTCGGGTTCAAGTACATCGGGCCGAAGATGATCGAGGTCGGCGCGATGATGGGCGCCGAGGAATCGGGTGGCTTCGGCTTCGGCATGCACCTCCCGGAGCGGGATGGCATCTACGCCGACCTGCTGCTGCTCGATCTCTTCCTCCGCGAGAAGGCCGCGGGCCGCTGGCCGGCGTCCTCGGCGCTGCAGCACTTCCACGAGATCGCCGGCCCATCCTTCTACCTCCGCGTGGACGTTCACGTCGAGCGGTCGAGATACGCGGACACCAAGCGCCACCTCCTCGTCGATCTCGCGTCATCAGGGCCGACATCGCTGGCAGGCCACGCCATCGTGCGCACGGTCGCGCTCGACACGAAGGATGGCTTCAAGTTCTTCCTCGACG
>JAOUEG010000111.1 GCA_029858845.1 Chloroflexota bacterium
CCCCGTAGAAGCCGTCGTAGGTATCGTGGAACTCGAAATAGAACCGGAGGGCATCGGCGACGCAGCGGACGATCGGGTCACTCGCGACCGAGTGGACCGGGCGAAGAGGGTCCTCGCCCCGCGCCAGCGCGATCGAGTCGTCCGGTCGACTCCCGGCGCGGCGGGCAAGCCGGACGACGTCGTCGGGGGTGATCCGGGCGCGCTCCGTGACGTCGAGTCCCAGCACCAGGGATCTCGGCGTCGCCGGGCCCGCCGCGATGGCGGCGCTCCAGGCCCGATAGACGATCCGTGCCGCCTCTGGGTCGCAATGGACGTTCCACTCGGCGGTCGGCGTCGTGTTGCCCGATGTCCCGAATGCGCCGCCCATCTGCACGTGGCCCCTGAGACGGCTCGGCAGGTCCGGTTCGCGCTCGAGGGCCAGGGCGAGGTTCGTGAGGGGGCCGAGCGTCACGAGCGTGATCTCGCCCGGACGACGACGGACCTCATCGAGGATGAGGTCGACAGCGGACCGGTCGCTCAGGGGCTTCCTCGGCGGCGGGAGAGCGGCATATCCAAGGCCGTGCTGTCCATGGGTCTCGGGCGTCGTGCGGAGCGGTCGCTCCAGCGGGGTCTCGCGGCCCATGGCGACTTCGACGTCGCTCCGCCCGGCGAGTTCCAGGATCGCCCGGGTGTTCAGGCCGACCTGATGGGCGTCGACGTTGCCGAAGACACAGGTGACGGCGACCAGGTCCGCATCAGGGGAAGCTGCCGCATACAGCAACGCGAGGCTGTCATCGATCCCGGTGTCCACGTCCATGATCAGCGCGGTCCGGTCGGCCATGGCTCGATGCTAGCGGAGCCGAGCGGCCACGGCCACGGCGATCGAACGTCGCGGGTGACGTCCCCGTCAGCACGACGCGCCGTCTACACTCGGGCGCGTGCAACCACCGCCCATCGGCCCGTACGTTCGCCTGCCCGCCGCCGTCGTCCCGTGGGACCCACGCAACCTGGACGTGGCTGCGGAGGTGATCGAGCTGGTGCGCGAGCGCCGACCGGGACTGGTCATCGAGCACATCGGGAGCACGGCCGTCCCAGGACTTCCCGGGAAGGGCATCATCGACCTCTCGATCGCGACGGACGCGGATGCGCTCCCGAGCGTGGTCGCCATGCTCCGGGAACTCGGCTTCGGCGCTCAACCGGGCCCGGATCCCTGGCCCCCGACGCGGCCCATGCTCGTGGGAAGCCTCGTCCGGGATGGCACCACGTTTCGGATCCACTGCCACGTGCTACCGGAGTCGGACGAGCTTCGTCGCGACCTGGCCTTCCGCGATGCGCTCCGATCGGATCCGGCCCTGACCCGCGAATACGCCGACCTCAAGGCAGGGATCGTCGCCGGCGGCGTTACGGAGGGCCACCAATACACGTACCGCAAGCAGGCCTGGATCGCGGACATCCAGCGCCGGCTCGGCGTGGACCGGGCTCCCATCGCGCCGCCTGCGACCATCGGGATGCTGGGCGGCGGTCAGCTCGGACGCATGTTGGCACTTGCCGCACGGTCGATGGGCTATCGAGTCGCGGTCCTCGATCCGGATCCGGACTGCCCAACGGCTGCGCTCGCCGACCGGGTCATCGTCGCCGGCTACGACGACGTGGGTGCCGCCCTGCGCCTGGCCGAGATCAGCGACGTCGTCACGTACGAGCTCGAGCACGTGTCGCTCGGGGTCGTCGGCGCGATCGACGCCGTCGTGCCCGTCCGCCCCGGGCGGGTACCACTGTCCGTGACCCAGGACCGACTCGCGGAGCGCCGCTTCGCCGAATCGTCCGATGCCGAGGTCGCGCCGTGGCGAGAGGTCCGCACGACCGAGGAGCTGCGCGCCGCCGTGGACGCGGTGGGTCTGCCGCTTCGGCTCAAGTCCGCCACCGGCGGGTACGACGGCCGCAGCCAGCTGCGCCTGACGGCCATGGAGGAGCTCGACGGGGCTGTCGATCTTCTCGCGCGAGCGACCGGTGACCGCCTGCTGGCGGAGGCGGAGATGGCCTTCCACTCGGAGATCTCGGTCATCGTGTCGCGCAGCGTGGACGGCCGGATCCGAACCTTTCCGGTCGCGGCCAATGTCCACGACCGGGGGATCCTGGCCGAGAGCGTGGCCCCGGCTCCGGTCGCCCCGGACGTGGCGGAGCGCGCCACCAGGCTCGGGGAGCGGTTGGCCGTCGCGATGGGCCTGACCGGGACGCTCACGGCCGAGCTCTTCCTCATGCCGGATGGCCGGATCGTCGTCAACGAGCTGGCACCACGCGTCCACAACAGCGGTCACTGGACGGTCGACGGGGCGGCAACGTCACAGTTCGAGCAGCACATCCGGGCGATCTGCGGCCTCGACCTCGCCGACACGCATGCCCTGGCGCCGACGGCGATGGTGAATGTCTGGGGCGCGGGCGCGATGCGGGACGCGCGACTCGAGCCACTGTCGGTGCGGCACGCGCTCGCCGACCCGGCGGTCCACCTGCACCTGTATGACAAGCGTCGCGTCTTCGAGCGTCGCAAGATGGGACACGTGACGGCGACCGGTTCCAGCGTGGAGGATGCGCTCGAGCGCGCGCGTGCCGCCCGCGATCAGCTGCGCTGGACCGGGGACGAGGAGGGCGAGCCATGACCGACGATCTCGGGATGACCAACGCGGCTGCCGACCCGCCGGGTGCGCACCCGCGACCGGTCGTCGGTGTCGTCGGCGGCAGCCGCTCCGATCTGCCGGTCCTCGAGGCAGCCGTCGCGATCCTGGCCGACCTTGGGGTCGCGGCCGAGCTTCGCGTCGTGTCCGCCCACCGGACACCGGATCACCTGTTCCGGTATGCGGAGGAGGCGTCCGGGCGCGGGATCCGGGTGATCGTCGCAGGCGCCGGCGGCGCTGCCCACCTGCCCGGGATGCTGGCGGCCAAGACGACACTGCCCGTCATCGGCGTCCCGATCCCTACCCAGCACCTGGGAGGGATGGACTCCCTGCTCTCGATCGTCCAGATGCCGAGGGGGATCCCGGTCGCCACGGTCGCCATCGGCAACGCCATGAACGCGGGCCTTCTGGCGGCCCAGATCCTGGCTCTGGGCGACGAGGTCCTCGCGGCGCGACTCGAGACGTGGCGCGCCACCCAGACCCAGGGCGTCCTCGACGACCCCTCGAACGCCGAAGGCTAGGGGCCGGCCGCCGGGCCACCCGTCGCGCCCTCCACGCGCTCCCGAGCATGCGGGTCGTGGCCGTCGGCGGTACGGGCCGCTACGCGTCGCCCGGCGTACGATCCTTCGACGCCCCGACCGTTGCGGTCCGCTCGTCCGCGCCGCGCACCAGGCCCAGCTCGAACGGCTGGCTCAGCGTGCCGAGCGCCTCGTGCAGGTCGTCTGCGTCCATGATCTCGCGGCCGCCGGCCGAGACGATCAGGTCGCCGGCCTCCACGCCGGCCCTGTCGGCGAGCGATCCGTCCTCGACGCCGCGGACCAGGATCCCGGTCCGCTCCGGCAAACCGACGGACCGGCGTAGCCGCGCGGCGACATGGCTCGGTGCGATGGCGACACCCAGGCGGACTCGCGAGGGGGACTCGCCGCGACCCAGCGCCGCGATGCGGGCCTTCAGCTCGAGGTCGGCGGGGATCGCGAGGTAGAAGCCCTCGCCGATCCGGTTCGTGTTGAGACCGACCAGCTTCCCGGCCGCATCGACGAGGGCGCCGCCCGACGAGCCCGGCGCCAGGGGAGCCGTGTGCTCGACGCTCCCGGAGATGCGCCGGCCACCCGGGCCACGGAACGCGCGGGCGACAGCCGACACGAGGCCGAACGTCACGCGAGGTGCGCCGCCGACCGCGGCCGCGACGCCGAACACGGCGGACCCGACCGTCAGTGACGCGCCGTCGCCCCAGGCGATCGGCCTTGCCCCGGTCGTATCCACCGCGACGACCGCGAGGTCGCCATCGACATCCACGCCCGTCACCGATCCGCGGGAGGCCCGCCCATCGGCGAAGGTCACCGTGACCTCGTCGCCGCGCAGGTTGTGGGCATTGGTCAACACCTGGCCGTCGGCGACGACGACGCCTGAACCACGCGCGTTGCGCCCGATACCGACGACCGCCGTGCCGGACGCCGCCGCGACGGTGCCGACGGCCTTGCTGAGTTCCTGGACGAATGTCATGAGAAACCGCCTCGAGATGCGTTGTGACTAGTTAGTTGCAAGATACTATCGACCTCGGAGGTTGGCAAGCCCACCGGCCCGCTACCATCACCTCGCCATGTCCGACCGACCGCACGACCAGCGACTGCCCCGCGACGGATCGGCCGATCGTCGTCCGCTCCCGCTCGAGGCCGCCCTCGATCGCGTCGGCGATCGGTGGAGCCTGCTCGTGGTCGAGGCGCTGCTTGACGGTCCGCGCCGCTTCGGGGAACTCGGCGACGCCCTGCCGGGGATCGCCCCGAACATCCTGACCGACCGCCTGCGCCGGCTCGAGCGCGGCGGGATCGTGCGATCGACGCCATACCAGGAGCGTCCGACCCGCCTGGCGTACAGCCTGACCGCCGACGGTCGCGATCTCGCATCCGCGCTCCGCCTCCTGGCCGATTGGGGCGCACGCCGCTCATCCGACGCCGAGCCCCTCCGCCACGCTACCTGCGGGACGCCGCTGGAGGCACGCTGGTACTGCCCCACCTGCACCATCGTCGTCGAAGACGCCGATGCTCCGGACGAGCGCTACCTCTAGTCGGGGTCGGCGCACAGGCACTCGCCGAGCGCGGGATACACTCGGGGCATGACCATGGACGACGAGCGCTGGGAACCGGGGATGCCCGTGCTGGATCGCCAGGCCGCGCCGGATGGTCGCCCGGCCACAGGCTCGAACCTGCCGCCGAGCCTCCAGGGCCTGCCGCCGCGATCCGTACCGGAGGTCGCCCCGACACCGCTCCAGAAGCACTACATCAACCTGTCCGTCATCGTCCTCATCTGCGGAGCGATCGCCATCACGGCGCTCGAACTCGGAGCGAGACTGGGCGATCCCCTGATCAAGCTGTGCGTGGTCATCGCCGCGCCGCTCCTCGTGGTCACGACCGCCGATGCGATCGTGCGCATCTGGCGCTCGGCCTGGGCGTGGATGCCGGTCGACGCCGGCAAGGGCTGGTTCCGCCTTGCCTGGGTCGCGGTCAGTCTTGTCGGACTCCTGGCCCTGGTCGCCGCCTCAGTGCTGGTCCTGCTGGCATGAAGCTGGAAGGACCGCTCGGATCGGAGCCGTTCGATCGCGGTCGGGACGGGCGCTCCACGGATCTGGCCTCCGGCCGAGGGGTCCCGGGATGGCTCGCCGACCGGCTCAACTTCTGTTCCAGCTGCGGCTCCTCCCTGCAGTTCGGCACCATCCCCGGCGAGGATCGCGATCGGCTGTCATGCCCCGGATGCGGGCAGATCGCGTACGTGAATCCGCGCCTGGTCGTGACGACGCTGCCGATCACGGATGCGGGCGAGATCGTGCTGCTGCGTCGTGGGATCGAGCCCGGATTGGGAGCCTGGGCGCAACCCGGCGGATTCCTCGAGGTGGACGAGACGGTCAACCAGGCCGCGATCCGCGAGACCTGGGAGGAGACCCGATTGCTGGTGGAGCCGGGCGAGATCGTCGGGCTCTACACGCGTCTCGAGGTGGCGGTCGTCACGATCGTCTTCGAGGCACGGATCGTCGGTGGGAATCCCGAGCCCACGCCGGAAGCGCTGGAGATCGCCGCGTTCGCACCCGAGGCGATCCCGTGGACCGGGCTCGCGTTCAAGACCACGACCTGGGCACTGCGTGACTGGATCGACCGTCGTCGTCCGGATCTCGCCTGGCCCGACGTGATCCACGGCCGCTGACCGAGGAGCGTCAGCGGGTTCACGGGCGACGGGCCTTGGCAGCGCCGCTAGGGTCCCTCCTGCACCTTCGCGATGCGGGGGCGGCCGACCACGCTGACCGTCGACGACGACGGGTAGCCACGAGGCGCCGTTCTCGCTGGTCGGTGCGGCGTCGAGGATGCTCGACCACCGGCGCCCACGAACAGGAAGATGCTGGAGTGGTAGCGATGCCGTGCGTCGTCGAATGGAGCGCCGGTTCCGTCCACCGTGACGACGAACAGCGCGTCGCCGACGGCCGCGGAGCTTCGCATCACCGGCAGGCGGCTTTCGAACGGGACCCACCCGCCCCGGCCGTGGCCGATCGGATCCAGCCTGGCGGTCGAAACCGGCGCTCCGGTGGCGGTCGTCAGCATGATCCGGACCTCGGCGACGTCCCGGGCGACCCGACCACGGACGACCAGGTGGCGCAGGGTGGCTGTCGTCTCCCCCGGGAGGGCTCGTGGGCCGTGATCCCG
>JAOUEG010000112.1 GCA_029858845.1 Chloroflexota bacterium
CGTCAGCGAGGGTGCGGTCCGGATCGACGAGCACATCTTCATCGTCCTCGACATCATCATCGGGTCGGTGACGTTCACCGGCTCGATCATCGCGTCGGGCAAGCTCCAGGGCGTGATCCCGGGCAAACCGATCAAGGTGCCCGGCGGGCAGCTCGTGACGATCGCCCTGTCGGCGATCACGGCGCTGGCCGCGTTGGCCCTGTTCGTGACCGGCGAACCGAACCTCGCGCTGATGGTGGTCATCCTGGCCGCGGCATTGGTCTTCGGCGTCACGATGACGCTGCCGATCGGCGGCGCCGACATGCCCGTCGTCATCTCGCTCCTCAACAGCTTCACTGGCACGGCCGTTGCGATGGCCGGCTTCGTCATCGGCAACGAGGTCCTGATCATCGCCGGCGCCCTGGTGGGTGCCTCCGGTGCGATCCTCACCAAGCTGATGGCCGATGCCATGAACCGGTCCGTGATGAACATCATGATCGGCGGCTTCGGCGGCGGCGAGGGAACCATGGCCGAGGCCGGAGGCGCCGGCGGGACGGTCCGCTCGATCGGACCGGACGATGTCGCCATCCAGCTCGCCTATGCCCAGCACGTGATCATCGTCCCGGGCTACGGTCTCGCCGTGGCCCAGGCCCAGCACGCCGTCCGCGAATTGGCCGAGCTGCTGGAGGAGAAGGGCGTGGACGTCAAGTACGCCATCCACCCGGTCGCGGGCCGGATGCCCGGCCACATGAACGTCCTGCTGGCGGAAGCCAACGTCCCGTATCCCCAGCTCAAGGAGATGGACGACATCAACCCGGAATTCGATCGCTGCGATGTGGCGCTCGTCATCGGGGCCAACGACGTGACGAACCCGGCGGCCCGCCGACCCGGCTCGCCGGTGTCCGGCATGCCGATCCTCGACGTCGACCACGCCAAGTCGATCGTCGTGGTCAAGCGCTCGATGGGCCGCGGTTACGCCGGGATCGACAACGAGCTCTACACCAACGAGAAGACGGGCATGCTCTTCGCCGACGCGAAGGATGGTCTCGCCCAGCTCATCGAGGCGGTCAAGGCGCTGTAGCTCGCATGCCAACGGCCGCTCCGGGCAGGCTTCGACGCTTCCGCGGAGCGCCGGGGCGTCAGGTGTGGCTGGGTGCTTTCGAGTCGTGGCCGGGCGATACCATCGCGGCCTGATGTCCTCCGATCCCCAGGCCGTCCTCATCACCGGCCCGTTCGGCGTCGGCAAGACGACCGTCGTCGAGGAGATGGCGGAGATCTTGGAGCGGGATGGTGCGCGTTTCGCCGCGCTGGACCTCGACTGGCTGTCCTGGGCGTGGCCCGGGACGGCCGACGACGGGGATGCCGAACATCGGCTCATGCTGGAGCACCTCGGTCTGATCGTGGGCAACCTGCGACGTCGTGGGAACGACCGATTCGTGCTCGCGTATGCGGTCCGCACACTGGAGGCCTGGCGAGACATCCGGTCGACGCTGTCGATGCCGACGCGCCTCGTCGCCCTGACGCTGCCGCTCGACGAGATCCGGCGGCGCGTGGCCGCGGATCCCACGGCCGGCCGGGTCGACGATCTTCGTCGGTCCGAGGCCTGGCTGGCCGATGTGGACGCGCCCCCTCCAGGCCCGGATCTCGAGATCGCCAACGATCGCGCGGTCCATGAGGTCGCCGAGGCCATCCTGGCCTGGCTCGGCTGGCGCAAGCCTGGGGTCGGCTAGGCGGGTGGCACGACCGAGGCCGCAGACAGCTCAGGCTCCGGGTCTGTCCTCCGGATCGCTGACATCGACGACCTCGGCGGCGAGCGCCGTGACGAGGTCAGCCGGAGCGAGATGGAGGTTCACGCCGAACCCGCCGCCACCGATCGCCACGACGTCATGAGACATCGCCGCGGCATCCACGATGGCAGGCCATGCTCGAATGGAGCCGAACGGCGTGATGGTGTAGCGCTCGTAGCCCGTCACCGAGCGCGCCTCGTCCGCGTCCGGCAAGGTCATCCGCCGAACACCGAGATGCTCGCGGAGCTTGGGCCAGTCGAAGCGTCGCCCGGCGGGCACGATCACGAACAGGTAATCGTCCTCACCGCGTCGCACCACGATGGTTCGCAGGAGCGCGCGGACCGGGATCTCCTGGAGCTCCGCGCTCTCTTCCGCGCTCCGGGCGCGCTTGGTTCGGACGATCTGATAGCGCAGATCGCTGCCCGCCAGGGCGCGGAGGGCAGGAGTGTCGGGCTGATCTTCGGGCATCCATGCAGCGTACCGCCGCCCCGGCAGTCGTGTCCCCGTCGGCCGGGCCGCCTTCGTGCCCGGTGGCTCCGGTGACGCACGGAGACCGTGCTCGTCATCCAGGCCATCCGCTCCAAGGCGCTGCGACCCGAAGCAGGATATCGTTGGAGTGGAAGGTTCCGACCCGGTCCTGCCGCACCCTGCGGCCCCGGTGAACCTCGCACCTGACCATGACGCGGCCATGGCCGCTTGGAGGCCCGAACCATGATCGATCTGCGAGCGCGCCTGCTCCCGGCTATGGCCATCGCCGCACTGGCGATCGCCGCCTGTTCCACGGGAACCCCGTCCGCTGCTCCGGCCACGCTGAGCGCGGCGCCTGCCTCGAGCGCCCCTATCGCCGGCGATGTCTGCGCGGAAGCGGACGCAGTGCGCACTTCGCTGGCCGACCTACAGGAACTGGACCTCATCGCGGTCGGCAAGAACGGCCTGACCGCCGCGGTCGCCGACGTCAAGACGGCCGTGACGGCTCTGGCTGACGCGGCGAAGGAGAGCGTGGGCCCCGAGGCGCAGGCGCTCCAATCCGCGCTCGAGAACCTGCAGACCACAGTCAACGGCCTGTCCGACGACGCCGGCGTCCTGGAGAAGGCGACGCAGGTCAAGGCCGCCATCACGCAGGTACAGGACGCTGCTGCCGCTCTCAAGGTCGCTCTGACCCAATGCCAGTGACACGCCTCGGGCAGGGTGTTCGACGGTGACCCGGGCCTGAGCCGACTGCCAGAAGTGGCGCCCCGGGACGGGCCGGCCGCGGTCCGCCGGCGCTCCAGCCGTGCTAGTGTCCGGCCGTGCAGCGTGTGACGATTCGCGATGGTGCCGACCGGTACCTCTTGCTGGTCATCGTCTCCTTCGCTGTCACCGTCGTCGGGACTCGCTGGTATCTCCAGGCGACGGGATATCCGACGGTCGGCGGTGGCGAGCTGCACATCGCCCACATGCTGTGGGGTGGCCTGCTCCTGGTCGTGGCGGCGCTGATCCCGCTGCTCCTGATCCATCCGCGGGTGAGACCGACCACGGCGATCCTGGCGGGCGTGGGCACCGGCCTGTTCGTCGACGAGATCGGCAAGTTCATCACCACGTCCAACGATTACTTCTACCCGGCGGCGGCCCCGCTGATCTACGCCGTCCTGCTCGTGTTGGTCCTCGTGTTCCTGCTGACGCGGAGGGAGGCCGACGGACCGACGATCAGGCAACCGGCCGCCCTCGAGCGGGCCGAATCCCGGTGGCTGCCGCACCGGCGTGCTCGCCGGCTGCTGGCCCTGGTGCTGGGAGTCCTCGGGGCTGGCTGGCTGCTGGCCGTGCCCATCTACCTGGCCGTCGGCGAGGATGCGATCCGTGTCGCGATCCAGGAGGTCACCCAGATCCCCGGCGACCCGGTGGAACGTCCGACGGATCCATGGTGGTACTGGCTCGAGGTCGTGATCCTGGGAGCGAGCGGGGCGATCCTCGTCGCGGCCGCCGCTGCCCTGGCGATGGATCGGGAGCGGGTCGGCACGACGCTGGCCACGGCGGGGCTGGCGGTCGCGCTCACCGCCGGGACGATCGTGAGCCTGTACGTGGAACAGATCTCGGCGATCACGAGTACCTTGATCTCCGCCGCGCTTCTGTTGGCCGTCCTGCGCTATCGATCGCGGTTCGTGGCCGTCATCCAGGCGGCTGATCGGCCCGCGGCGGATCGGCCGGCGGCGCCGACCGTCGGGCGGACCGGGCCCTGAGGGGTCGACGACCGAACGCGGCGGCCACGTGTGGTCGCGTGAGATAGAAGAACGTCAGGAACGCGATGACGACCGGCAGCACCCCGATGGCGAGGACCCCCTCCAGTCCGCTGGTGGCGATGGCGGTGAAGACCTGGAGGACCGCGATGCCCTGGAGGACCAGGCTGGCGAGCCATGCCCAGCGCCGGCGCCGCCAGAGTCCCCGGGCGATCGCGAGCTGAGCCAGGCCGATCCCGAGGAACACGACGCCGATCAGGAGGAGCTCCACGCCCCCGAGCGCCACCTCTCCGACGAAGGCCAGCACGCCGATCAGGAGCCAGACCAGGCTCCCCAGCGCGGTGAGGGCAGCGAGGACGCCGATCCCTCGCGGCTTCGGCAATGGTGCCTCTTCCGCGATCGGAGAGTCTCCGGCCCCGGAGCCCGGGCCGACCCCCATGGCGTCCGCCCAGCGCACGAGCTGCCGGTAGACGGCGGGCGCCCCCACGATCGGTTCGTCGTCGAAGGCGAGGTCGGCCGGGGCGAGCATGAATGGCCGGACCTGCGGACCGCCGAACCCGCCGTGGCTGCCGACCAGCTCCTCGAAGGCGGCGACCTCCTCCAGATCGGCGTCGTAGAGGCTGTTCACCAGCAGATCGCCCACGTGGGGGAAGGCATCCAGGCGGCGAAGGTGCTCGGCCGTCCGCGGCCCGAACGGTGCGAGCGGGTCGTCGCCGTCCACCCGCCCGTCGGCCAGGTGATGGACTCCGCCACGTCCGATCGCGACGGTACCTCGCGCCTCCGTTCGGACCATCACGAAGCCGATCCCCGGGTGGGAAGCCAGCGTCGGCACGAGACCCGGGTAGCGAGCATCGATCGCCTCGAGCGACAGGCGCCCCGGCTCGCGGGTGAAGTACGCGTTCGCCAGATTGCCGCTCGCGCAGACCACGAGTTCCGGCGATCCCTCCTTCTCCGCGACGCTGACGCGAGCACCCAACTCGACGGTCCCGTCCACCGTTCGGCTGCCCAGCGCGCTCGACGCCACCCGGCCGGCGATCCCGGGCCGTTGTCTGACCTCGGTGAGCAGGGCGTTCACCGGCCCCCACCCCTCGCCTTCGGTCGAGATCGTCAGCGAATCGACCTGGGTGCCCATCAGGCTGCGCATGAGCTCGTCGAGGGTCACGCCGTAGCGCTGGCGGAAGGTCGCCCCCTGGCTCTGGCCGTGGTCGGAGAGGACGACGATGTCGTAGTCACGGGGGGCGTTCGCCGTGGCGCGTTCGATCGAAGCGAGCACCCGGTCCACGCCCGAAAGCGAGCGGAGCGATTCGAGTCGTTCCGGCCCGGCGTGGTGCGCGAGCTCGTCGTAGTCGACGAAGTCCACGTACATGATCGGCGTACCCCGACTGATCCCGTTCATGAGGAACGTCACATTCAGGTCGCGGAGGACGACGTTGCTGACCGCTCGAAGGACGGGGAAGGCTCCTCCGCGATGGATCCTGGGCTGGATGTCCATCGCGTTCTGACGGCGGGCTTCCAGGAACTCCTTGATGAGCTCGCCCAGGGTCAGGACGATGGTCCGGACGAACGCGGCGGGATCCACGAAGTAGAGCGAGAAGGCGTCCACGTCGGTGGCGTGGCCCGGCGCCATCCGGCTCATGGTGAAGAGCGTTCTCGTGGCATCGCCGGAGAACAGGTTGCCCATGCTCGTCCCGCCGGCGGCGAGCAGACCCCGGCCATCGGAGATGCGTCGCTCGATCTCGGCGGCATCGGCCGGCCGGTTCGAGACCAGCAGGCGGGCGTGCTCCTTCTCGTACCATCGGAACGCCGGTATGTCGTCGTTGTTGCCGTGCAGGATCCCGGCCTGACTCGCGGACGTCTGCGACGGCGGCGCGCACTCCCACTCCACGAGCCGATAGCGGCCGCTCCGGACCCACGACGCCATCCGTGGGGTCAGTCCGACCCGGATGGCATTCCGGAGGACCGGCGCCGCCAGGCCGTCCACCTGGACGATGACCAGGCCCCGGCCACCCGGGATGGGCGGGTGGTCGGCCTGGGCGAGCCGCCGTGCCAGTTCCCCATAGAACGTGTCGTCCTGGTCGCTGGAGAGGATCACGGACATCACCGTGGTCACCACCGTGATGACGATCGCGGCGGCGAATGCGGATGCGAACGAGCCGACCTCCAGGCCCGGCACGAGCGGCGCCGCGATCAGCAGCATCAGGGCGTTGATCACCAGCGACAGCAGCCCGACGGTGACCACGGTGAGTGGCAGCGTGAGCAGGATGAGGAT
>JAOUEG010000113.1 GCA_029858845.1 Chloroflexota bacterium
TCATCGAACTGCACGAGCGGGTCGCCGGTCTCGTGGCCCCCTCCGAGGTCGTGGCCATCGCGCTCAACACGTCCCTCTATCCCGACGATGAAGAGGCACGCCGGGCGATCGCCCGGATCGAGGCGGAGCTCGGTCTGCCGGCCGACGACCCCGTCCGGTTCGGACCCGATCGGTTGTGGTCGGCGGTCCGGGAGCAGGTAGAGGCGCTGCCGTGGGTCTGAGCCTTCGCCATGAGGTCCTGTCCCTCGCGCTGCGCGATCCGTTTCGCATCGCCCGCAGCGACCATGGGGGAGGGGTGCGCTCCACGACCGTCGTCGTGGAGCTCGGCGACGATCGCTTTCCGGGCCTGGTGGGCATCGGCGAGGGCTATCCGGACCGATTCTACGGAGAGACCCCGGAGACCATGGCCGTCGTCTTCCCGTTGCTCCTGGCCGCGATCGGGACGCCCGAGCCGACGGTCGCGGGCGTCATCCGCGCCGATCACGCGATGGAGCGGGCGATCCGCGGCCACGGCGCCGCCAAGTGCGCGATCGACATCGCCCTCCACGACCTCGTGGCGCGGATCCAGGACGTTCCGGTCCACGTGCTGCGGGCCCTATCGACCGAGCTGCCGCCGACCGACTTCACGATCGGCATCGACGCGCCGGCGATCGTCGCCGAACGGGCGAGCCGGGCGTCGGATTTCCCGGCGCTCAAGATCAAGTGCGGCGGGCCAGCGGATCTCGAGACCCTGCGTGCCGTCCGGGCCGTCTTCCGCGGTCCCATCCGCGTCGACGCCAACACGGGCTGGTCCCGCGGCGACGCGGAGGCCCTCCTGCCCGAGCTGGTCGAGCTCGGCGTCGAGTTGATCGAGCAGCCGTTCCCGGCCCGGGCCTATCGCGACCTCGCGTGGCTCCAGGAGCGATCGCCGCTCCCCATCGTGGCCGACGAGAGCTGCGTGCTGCCGGAGGACCTCGAGGCCCTCCGGGATGTCGTCGCCGGTATCAACGTCAAGCTGGCCAAGTGCGGCGGGATCGGCCCGGCGTACCGGATGCTGGTCGAGGGACGGGCGCTCGGCTTCCGCACCTTCCTGGGCTGCATGGAGGAGACGTCGGTGGGCATCGCGGCCTCGGCGGTCGTCGCATCGCTGGCGGACTGGGTCGACCTTGACGGCAGCCTGCTGCTCGCGGACGACCCGTTCATGGGACTCGAGCTCGGCCCGGACAAGCGCTGGATCCTGTCCGATCGACCGGGTCTCGGTGTCGCGCGGCGAGGGGTCTGAGACCCGTTCACGAACGTTCCGCACGGGCGTTCTGCGAACGCCCGTTTCATGTGGATAAGTTCGTGGACGAACTCGTGGACAAGCCCCCTTCCGGTCCCGCCGGGTCCGCCCTACGATAGCCGCCCACCGGCCGACCGAACCCCAGAGAGGGACAGCCGGAGACATCAGAACAAGCCACATCCGGGGCCGCCGCGGGGGCGGTCGGGGCCCGGGATGGGTTCGTATTGCCGAATTGCCGAGCGCGCCGCGGTCCCGTCCGAGGACGTCCGTGCCCGGTCCGAGGAGAGGGCACGCCATCGATGGATCCGCGCACCACCGCCACGAGTCACCCCGACCCGGACGCGGTCGAGTTCATCCGCTTCTGCTATCGCCGCCGTCGAGTGGGTTGGCCCGAACTCTATGACGAGATGTGTGCCGTCGCGGCACGCGGCCTGTACCGCGGCTACGGCGCGGATGATCTGGCGACGCTCGGGATCGGCTTCGGCCTGTTCGATCTGCCGGCACTCGCGGCGATCGCCCGCACCGTCGTCGAGGAGGAGCTGGCGCAGCGCCGCCCGGTGACCGTGATCATCGCATCGGCGATCTCCGAACCGGAGGCGGCTCCGAGCGCCGCGACGGCTTCAGAACCGGTTCTGGTGAGCGAGGGTGATCCGGTGACCCCGACGACCTCCGAGGTCGATCAATCCGAGCGGCGGCCCGCCGCTCCGTGGCCGATGGGCCACCTCGCGAGCGCTGCCGCCGGGACCTGAGTTCCGCGAGCCCGGATCAGGCTCGGATCCGACGTCGCGCCATCTCGCCTTCGATCTGGCGCTCGGCCTCGACGTAGCGGTCGATCTGCTCGCGCAGCTGGTTCGCTTCCGGCGTGTAGAGATGGACCTGCTGCTGGAGGATGTACGACAACCGTCGGCTGGTCATCCGGGCGTGGTCGAGGTTCTTCATCAGGACGAGCGGATCCATCGAGGCCAGGTCGGACGGGTGGTACATCTGCTGCACGGGCGTCAGCCTCCGGTCTTCGGTTCTGCGAATCGGGCGTCGATCCCAGCTGTGGCGCTCATCGTATGCCACGCCGCCGGTGCCACGCTGCCGGGCGAGGTCAGATGGCCTGGAGCGATCTCGGCGGCCAGGTCCAATCGACGTCGAGGGCTGCGCCGGCCAGCGCGCGCCGCCGGCCCGCCTCGGTGGCGCCCAGCACGAGGATCCGGTCCGTCTTCGTCGCGCGCCCGGCTTCGTCCCCCCACAGCTTGGTCATCTTCCGGACGGCGGCGACATCGTCCAGGGCGACGCCCGCCAGTCGGTAGCCCTCGGGCTCGGCGGCCTGCTCGAACGCGCGCTCGGCAAGCCCGACGCCGTCCTTGATCCGGCGTCCCCGGTCGGTCTCGACGTCGCCGATCACCATCACGATCACGGCATCATCGGCGAGGACGGGCCGCAGTCCGGCGAGAACATCGCGGAGGAAGGCGAGATACGGCTCGCGATGATGCGCATCGTCGAGGGAGGCGTCGATGGCACCGGCGTCGAAGCCCAGGAACCAGGTCCGGAGCCAGTTGTAGTAGCCGTACTTCACGACGCGCAGGTAGGGCGGCGAGGTGATCACGAGGCGAGCCCGTTCGGCACGGCCTCGTTCGCGCAGGGCCCGCTGCATCCGGGGTGCGACATCGCGCGCGTCGCCCAGCAGGGCCACGCCCTCCGCGGCGGGAGGAGGCTGGCGGAAGAGGCGGTCCAACTTGGCTGCGAGTCCATCGAACACGTCGCGCCTGGGCGGATCGAACGCGGTTCGCGCGGCGAACGTGCGCACATAGCGCGGCGCCATGCTGAACGTGTTCGGCATGAGGGCGGACAGGTAGCTGGCGCTCTTCCCGTGGAGGATCCCGCTGATCGCGGCGCCGAGGAACCGGTCCGTCCGATCGTCCAGCTGGAGCGACGTTCTGACCGACAGCAGCTGCGCCAGCGTCTCGACGTGAAAGGCGACCGCGACCTCCATCGGGATCGTCTCCGCCGGGGTCATCGACCTGGATCCGGCCTCCGGTACCAGCGTCGTCTCGGGCGCGGCGATGACCTGCCCGGCGATCGCCCGCCAGCTTCGTGCGTCGGCCTGCCAGGCCAGGCGGAGCTGGGTCAGTCGGGTCACGGCCGCCGCACGGGTCGCGGGTGCCACCTTGGCGGCCGTCAGCAGATGGGCGAACGGGTTCAGGTCGTTGCCGACACCGATCCTCCCCTCCGCGCATGCCTGGAGGGGCGTCGTGCCGCGTCCCGAGAACGGATCGAGCACGACGTCCCCGGGTCGGGAGTATCGCGCGATGAAGCTGTGCGTCAGCGCCGCCGGGAAGCTCGCGAGGTACGAGCACATCGGGTGGAAGCTGTGGCCCCACAGACGCTGCTGAGCCTTCCAGTCGGGCTCGATCGAGATACCCGGGAGGTCGAGCGGCAACTCCAACGCGAGCTGCCCGGCCGAGGTCGCGCGGACTCGGGCACCTGCCGGCGCAGGCCGCGCGATCGCGGGCGTCGGGACTCGAGCCTGGTCCTGTCTGGCCGACATGGGCGCGTCGGAACCTCCCTGGTCCCGCGGGTCGCTCACCGATCGGCCCGACGGGCCGCGGAGCATAGCACGCTCCTCCGGGCCGTCGGCACGTGTCAGTGGTCCTGGGAGTAGGCTTATAGCAAGCTCGAGGATCACGCGGAACCCGCGTCGCGTCCGCCGGGCCGGGCGCCGGTCCACGACCGTCGACTCGAGTCCGGCGCGCGACGCGGTCCCGTCCCCACCGTCCGGCCATCGCCGGCGAAGGGGCCACCTCCGAGCCCGCTGGCCCGCCGTCTCCGGCTCGCTCCGGGGCACCGGCGGGCTCCGGCTATCCGCGGACGCAGGGCGGACGCTTGTCCGTCGTGCGACCATGCACCCATGGTCGAGTACGGGAACGGTCTCGGGAAAGGGCCCGCCGGGCAGGTCGGCGGCGGCGGCGGAGGCGGAGGCTTCGGTGGCGGGAGTGGCGACTGGGGCGGCCAGATCGCGAATGCCGCGCAGGACCTGGCGGATCAGGTCTCCAGCCTTCCCCCCGGCCAGCTCCTGCTCCTGATCGGTGTCGTGATCATGGGGCTCTGGATCCTTCGACGAGCGTTCTGAGAACGTTCCGATCCGAGTAGCCCGGGCCGTGGGCGAAGGTCTGGGATCGCGAGACTGACGGCGCTCACTCGCTTGCGGGAAGTCGCGTCCTGAAGACCAGCTGCAGGAGGAGCCATGCGTTCCAGAGCAGGATGAGCGCGACGGCCGTGAAGTAGATCGCCGCCTCGAGATCCGGAGCGATGCCCGCAACGATGACGATCAGGGCGACAGCGAGCGCGAGCAGGTAGAGCGAACCGGCCGCCCTGGCAACCGCAGCGAGCCGTCGTGATCGGATCGGCTCCTCGGTGGTCGCCCACTCCGGCGTCCGGGCCATGGCGCCGACAAGGGCGACCATACAGACGAGGGCCAGGGCGCTGCTCAGCGCCCAGACCTGGTGCTCGGCGAGGTCGTAGCGGTCGAGGATCACCGGGGCCAGGGCCGCGATGACCGTCAGCAGCCCCATCGATACCACCCCGCGCATGTACGCGACCTCGAACGGGTCGCTCGCGCCACCGCTCCGCACCGCGATGAGCGCTCCAAAGCCGACGAAGACGCCGGCGATCCCGGCCAGCTCGAGGAACAGATCGGCGTCCTGCATGTCCCGCCACCTCCGAAGCGTGTCGCCACCATTCGCGGACGGTGCGAGTGTCGATCGCGTCGGCCACCCGAGACGAGATGCATAGGTCGCGAAATGGCCTCCCCGCCGGCCCGTCCAGTCGGCCGCCACGGCGTACGCCGATCTCGCCGGGCAGGGCATCCTTGTGCGGTGAAGGACCAGGACCCCCGGACGCCAACCTCGGAACCCGACGCCAGCGATCCGGCCGTCTCGACCGCCGACGCAGTGCCCGGGGCGACCGCCTCGCTGCCCGTGCGCGCGATCCTCGTAGCCGTGGGGACGCTCTCGCTCGGTGTCGGCCTGATCGGGATCGTCGTCCCGGTCCTGCCGACGACGCCGTTCCTGCTTCTCGCGGCAGCCTGCTATGCCCGCGCCTCTGACCGTCTGTACTCGTGGCTCATCGGCCAACCGTCCCTTGGCCCGATCATCACCGAGTGGCGTCGCTCCCGGTCGCTGCCGCCCGGGGTGAAGGCCCGGGCCCTGATCGTGATCGCGCTCTCGTTCGGGGCATCGATCATCCTGGTGGATGACCTGCCGGTCCGCGCGATCCTCCTCGCGGCGGCGCTTGCCGTGGGTGTGTTCGTGTACCGGATCCCGACGCGTTCCTGACGATGCCGGACCGGCGTCACGGCGCGCAGCGAGGCAGCGGCGCACAGCTCCTCCGAACCAGCCACGGGTCGCAACCTTCAGGTGTAGATTGGCGGCGGTCGATCGTTGGCGGTCCCACGCCAGATCCTCCGGACAGCATCATCTGCATGATTCGGTCCTGAGTCCGAGCGGCAGGTGGGGGAGGCGACATGACATCCGATCGTGGCAGTCTCGTTCCGGCCGAGCCTGAGGTTCCAGGCGCAGCGGTCGAGCCCACCCCTGCTGGGGCGCCCAGGTCGCGTCGGAGTCTTCTCGTCGCCGCGGTGTCGGGCGCGGCGGGCCTCGTTGTTGGTGCCCTCGGGCGTCCGGCCGGCGCTGAAGCTGCCGCCGGCGAGCCGCTCATGCTCGGCCAGGCGAACGACAGCGGGACAAGCCAGACCACCCTGCAGAATGCTGGTCTCGGAGCTGCCTTCACCCTTCGGACCTCCAACATCTCCACGGGTGCAACCGGCATCTTCGGGTGGACGAGCCAGACGGGTGCCAACGCTACCCGCGGCGTATATGGCAAGGCAGATGGGCCGAACGCCAATGCCGTCGTCGGCCGGCAGACCGGCGCAGCTGGGGCTGGCTCCGCGGTCGTCGCCG
>JAOUEG010000114.1 GCA_029858845.1 Chloroflexota bacterium
CACGCCGGTCACGAGATGGAGCGCAACGCCCTCGGCCGTGGTCAGCGCAGCCGTCGATCGATGGGAGGCCTCGCGGTGCTGCGCAGCCCAATGCAGCCAGCCGGCGATCCCGAACGGAACGGCCCAAAGCAACGGTCCGACCACCAACTCGAGGAACGCCGTGGCACCCACTCCCTCGCCGACGCCGAGCACCCAGCGGCCAAGCTCGGCCAGGGACGAGGACACGGTCAGCGCGACCTCGACCAGGGCGACGAGCATCACCAGACCGAAGTAGGCGGCTCTGAGGGCGCTGTCCCGGTCGTCCTCGCCGATCGCCACGGCATCTCGGACCGCGCGACGGGCGTCGCTTGCGTGCAGGACGAAGAGCCCCGATCCCACGATGAGGGCTGCCAGTGATGACGCCAACGATGCCAGCCACCAGTCCTCGCCTGATCCGAAGCCCGGTCGCCCGATGAGTACGGACGCCAGCGTCTCAAGGAGCTGGGCCGTCGCGACGATGAGGATCATCAGGCCTGCGAAGGTCCAGGCGTAGCGATGGAAGCGGGTGATCCCGGCGGAGGCCCCGGCCAGGTGATCGTGACGGATATCCGCGTTCCGCCGTCGCTGTGCGAACCACCACAGCGGTGCCGCCACCAGGAACATCGCCAGGCCGTCGGTGGCTCGGCCCCCGTCCGTTTCGGCGCCGACGATGGTGCCGAAGATGCGATCCAGGACCTGGGCGGCCCCGAACGCTCCGGCGGCCAGGGCGATCGTGGCGGCCAGTGCCAGGGAGAATCCCCGGATCGCCGACCGGCGGTCAGCGAGGGCGGCGTCGTCGGTCCCGCTCCAGCCTCGGCTGATGAGGGCCCAGTGGATGGCGAAGACCGGTGTCCCTACGACCACCAGGGCGATCGCAAGGCTGACCTGCTCGCGCCCCGAAGTCGCGGTGCCGCCGACGAATGTCGCCCCGACCGCCTCGGCGATCTCACCCAGGACCAGCGCAAGCAGGTTGTAAAGGCCGACGGACAGGACGAGCAGACTGACCGCGGCGACGGTGTACAGGTAGAGGCGCCTGGCGGTTCCCATCGTGATGGACCTCCTGCTCGGTCAATACGCTGGGTAGTAGACGACCTCGAGGCCGGCCAGTCCCTGGTCGACGTACCACGTGCCGTCCTCGCGAACCATCGGTACGGTCTGCTCACGGCTGTACCGGTCTACCCCGGCGGGCGCGCCGGGGTAGAACTCGTCGACGCGCAGCGTCAGGAGCGCCCGATCGCCATCCGCGTCCGCGCTCAGCAATACGACGCGCCGGTCCTCGCTGCGCTGCCAGGAGAACTCGCTGTCGATCCGGCGGTACTCGGCGACGTCGATGTCCGACCGCACGTCACTTGAGAGCAGCGCGTAGGCAGTCTCGAGGTCATGCTCCTCCCAGGCTGCGTAATAACTCTGGAATGCGGCTTCCGGCGAGCCCGGCGGGTAGGTGGCGGGCTGTCTCGGCAGCGCCACGGCGACGAGGAGCGCGACCACCACCAGGGCGACGATCCCTGCGCCCGCCAGGACGATCGACTTCGGGATGCCGACAGGCGGTACCGGCTGAGTAGCGGTCGTTGGAGTCTGCGCGTCCATGGCCCGCAAGCCCTGTAGCGAAACGTCACTCGAGAAACGCTCGCATCCGGTCCCATTACAGTCCTCCTGCGCCGCCTCGTCCACGATCGTCCGGACCGATTCCGCAGGCCATCCAGCCCGTGATGGCGGACGCGGGACGACCCGGGACGGCAGCGATCGCGTGCTACACTCCCGCACGCACGGCGTGGACCGAGAAGAGTAGTGACGGGTTCGGCCCGGAAGCGAGTGCGGGACGGTGCGAGCCGCATGAGCCACCCACGCGAAGGTCGCTCGCGAGCCGTGACGGCTGACGCCCGATAGCGTGTCGAGAGGGCGCCGGAGCCCCGTCTGCGTGATGAACGCGGACGACCGGTCGCCGAACCAGCAGGTGGTACCACGACCCGTTCGTCCGCTGGACGAGCGGGGCGTTCTGTTTTCGGGAGTCGAGGCGACAGCGATGACGGATCTGCCCAAGGCCTATACGCCTCGCGACGTCGAGGGGAGGATCTACGAGCGATGGCTCGCGGCGGACGTCTTCGCCCCTGACGGTGCCGGCTCCACGGCCGATCCGGACCTGCCGCCGTTCACGATCATCCAGCCTCCGCCCAATGTGACCGGATCGCTGCACCTGGGTCACGCGCAACGGACGGCGGTCGAGGACCTGATGGTCAG
This sequence comes from Chloroflexota bacterium, assembly GCA_029858845.1. Classification (GTDB taxonomy): domain Bacteria; phylum Chloroflexota; class Limnocylindria; order Limnocylindrales; family CSP1-4; genus SPCO01. The sequence goes on from JAOUEG010000114.1 coordinate 2,257, forward strand.
GCACGCCCGGATGCGTGGCCACCCGGCGCTCTTCCTGCCGGGCCTCGACCACGCCAGCATCGCCGCGCAGTTCGTGCTGGACGGCATCCTCGCGCGGGAAGGGGCGAGCCGCCAATCGCTCGGTCGCGAGGTCTACCTGGAGCGGATGCGGGAGTTCGTGGACGCCACGCGGACGGTGATCCTCGGACAGCAGCGTCGGGTCGGCGCATCGGCGGACTGGGAGCGCCTGCGCTTCACCATGGACGATGAGTCGGCGCGGGCCGTGCGCGTCGCCTTCGAGCGGCTGTATCAGGACGGTCTCGCCTACCGGACCGAGGCGCTCGTCAACTGGTGCCCGGGCTGTCGGACCAGTGTGAGCGAGCTCGAAGTCGTCCCGACACCGGAGACCGGGTCGCTCTGGTCGGTCCGCTACCACCTCATCGACGAGGCGACCGGGTTGCCCGATCCCGGTGCGACCGTGACCGTCGCCACGACCCGACCGGAGACCATCCTCGGTGACACGGCCGTCGCGGTCCACCCGGACGACGACCGCTATCGCAGCCTCGTCGGCCGACGCGTTCGGATCCCGTTCGTGAAGCGCGACGTCCCGGTGATCGCCGACGACGTCGTGGAGCGCGAGTTCGGGACCGGGGCCGTCAAGATCACCCCCGCCCACGATCCTGATGATCACGCCACCGGCCGCCGCCATGGATTGGCGGCCCCGACCATCCTGGCCGACGATGCGACCGTGGCCGGGACCGGCACGGCGTATGACGGCCTGGACCGCTACGTGGCGCGGCGGCGGATCGTCGCCGATCTGGCCGAGCTGGGCGACCTGGCGGGCGAACAGCCGCACGAGATGGTCATCGGACGCTGTCAGCGGAGCAACGACATCATCGAGCCGCGCCTCAAGACGCAATGGTTCGTCCGGACGGAGCCGCTTGCCGCGCGCGCACTTGACGCGACGCGCTCGCGCCGCGTCCGTATCCTGCCCGAGCGGTTCGAGAAGACCTGGGAGCATTGGCTGACGACGATCCGCGACTGGAACGTCTCACGGCAGCTGTGGTGGGGTCACCGGATCCCCGCGTGGTACTGCCCCGATGGGCACGTCACGGTCACCGCCGACGAGGCCGGCCCGCGAGCGTGCGACGTCTGCGAGCGACCGGCGGATCAGCTCGTTCAGGACGCCGACATCTTCGACACCTGGTTCAGCTCCGGCCTGTGGCCGTTCTCCACGCTCGGATGGCCGGAGGAGACGCCCGACTACCGGCGCTTCTACCCGACGTCGGTCATGGAAACCGGATACGACATCATCTTCTTCTGGGTGGCCAGGATGGTGATGCTCGGCATCCACCTGACCGGCGAGGAACCGTTCCACACGGTCTACCTGTCCGGCCTGATCCGCGATCCCGACGGCCAGAAGATGTCCAAGACAAAGGGCAACGTCGTGGATCCACTCGGAGTGATGGACGAGGCCGGCGCCGACGCGCTGCGCTTCGCGCTCATCCACGGCGCGACGCCCGGCCAGGACCAGCGGTTCGGCCCGGTCAAGCTGGAGAACGCGCGGCACTTCGCCAACAAGCTCTGGAATGCCACGCGGTTCGTCGCCGGTGCGCGACCGTCCACGATCGCGGCGGACGCCGAGCGACGACTGCCGGACGCGGCGAAGCTCGGGCCGGCGGAGCAGTGGCTGCGGTCCCGCGCGGCGGCCACGGTCGAGGCGGTCGATGCGGCGATGGCCAACCACGCCTTCGGTGAGGTGACGCGGCTGCTGTACGACGCCATCTGGAGCGAGTACTGCGACTGGGGTGTGGAGCTGACCAAGATCCGGCTCGCGGACGAGTCCCTCGATCCCGATGAACGGGAAGCGACCTGGTGGACCCTCGTGGAGGTGCTGGATACGTATCTGCGCCTGCTTCACCCGGTCATGCCGTTCGTGACGGAGGCCCTGTGGGCAGCGATCCCACATCGTGCCACCGATCCGGAGCTGCTGATCGTGGCGCGCTGGCCGGGAGTCGGGGAGCGCGTTGAGGCGATCGAGTCCGCGGTCGAGTCCTTCCTCGAGCTGATCCGCGGCATCCGCAATGCTCGGTCGGAGGCACGCCTGGAACCGGCGACCTGGCTTGCCGCGGAGGTCGTCGTGCCGACGACGTTGGGACCTGAGTTCGAGGTCCTTCGCCCCGCCATCGAGCGCCTGGCGCGCGCCCGACCCCTGGAGCGGCGGCTGACGCGCGAGGCCCTCACGGTGGGGGAGGGCACGCTCGCGATCATCGCCGGCGACCTCGAGGCCGTCGTCCAGCCCCCGGTGGGATCCGCCGATCCGGCCGCGGCCGAGCTGGACCGGGCCCGCATGGAGCGCGACCTGGCCGAGGCCGAGGCCTGGCTCATCCAGGCTCGCGAGCGCCTGGCCAATGAGGCGTTCGTATCCAAGGCGCCGCCGGCGGTCGTGGCCGGCGCGCGCGACCGCGAGGCGGAGCTCGTGGACCAGGTCGAGCGGCTGCGTGACCGGCTCGCTCACCAACGCTCGACGGAGCGCTAGGAGCGGTCCGGTCGGCGCCGGTCGGCCCCGGTGCCCAAGACCCCGCCGCACGTGGGCGGGATGCTGTCAGCCCTTGACGGCCCCGCCGGTGATGCCCCGAACGAAGTAGCGCCGCAGGCCGAAGAAGACGAGGGGTGGCAGGGCCATCGAGATGAACGCCGCGGCCATCAGATCGGGATGCGATCGGCGAGCAGCCGACCATATGGGGTCGCTACCTCGATGGCGGTGCCGTCGAGGCGCGTACGGTGAGCGTCGTCGCGAGCTGGGTCCGATTCGGGACATCCTGACCCGCGATGAGTCGCGTCAGTGCCGTTCCCACGGCGCTGCCCAGCTCCTCTCCGGGTGCCGGGCGGTCGGACGGCCCTTGGACGGTCGCCCTGCTACCATGGCGCCCGACGCAGTCGTTTCCTCGGGGAGCCATTCCGTGCCGCTCGATTTCCTCAAGCGCAAGAATTCCGGTGACGCGGCAGGTCCGGCAGAGGCTGCCGCACCGACCGCGCCCGCCTCGAACCGCACCGTCGCGTTGCCGGAAGAGGTCGTGGCCCAGGAGTTCCAGCTCAAGCTGTACTACGCCGGCAAGACCAGCGAAGGCGTGCGGATGCAGGCCGGCCCGAAGGCGATGGCAGAACTGCCATCCATGCTCGTGGGACTGGCCAAGTCGGAGATCGAGGTCGTCGAGCCACTCCCGATCGAGTACAGCCAGGCGACGCCGACCATCTCCCGGCCGTCCGAGGCCATGCAATGGCTGAACGCCCACCATGTCCACGCCCCGATCACTCGGCATGCCCTGGTCGTTCTCGAGTCGCTCGACGCGATCGACCTCGCGTTCGACACCTTCGTCTGTTCCCTGCTCGACGGGGAAGTGGACACGAGCGGCTACCCCGAGTACAACGCCGTCGTCGGTGGCGTCGCATCCCATTGGGATGAGGCGACCGGCGACATGATCTGCCGAGCTGTCGTTGGCTGGGGGGGTCGTGGCGTGCGGGGCGACACGGATCGGATCGGCGCCAAGCTGCTCGCCGGGGTTCTGACCAACATCCTCGCCAGCCAATTCGCGATGGGCCTGACGGCGGTGGAGCGGCCCATGCCGGCCGCCGGCCGCGGGGGTCTCGTGTGCGGCCATTGTGGATTCGCATCTGCCCACGAGCGAGCCTTCTACTGTCCCAAGTGTGGCATGCGCCTCGTGCGCGGCTGACCGGAGCGCTCCGCCCGTGCCGCTCTACGACTACGACTGCGCCGCCTGCGGCACCCGCTTCGAGGTCGTCCACGGCGTCCATGCAGAACCTCCGACAACCTGCCCGATCTGTGGTGGCGGGCCGATCAAGAAGGCATTTGCTCCGCCGACGATCCATTTCAAGGGATCAGGCTGGGCCAAGAAGGAACGCCGAGCGGCCGCCTCGAGTGGGTCAAAG
>JAOUEG010000115.1 GCA_029858845.1 Chloroflexota bacterium
GAACGCGGCCGATATGATGCTGCCATGGCGGCTGCCGATGCAGACGACGTCGTAGCGAACCTGCCGAAAGCGCAGTTCGCCTTCCCGGGGCCATTGCGCGAGCGGCTGATCGCCCTGGTCCTCGCCGGGACCAAGACCGCGACCGCCGGGCTCGTGGCCGATTACATCGCCGACGGCGACGTCATACCGCGCCCCGGGGATCGCGAGGTCGTCATCGATTCAGGAGGCCGCTCGGTCGCGATCATCGAGACGACGCGCTGCGAGATCACCACGATCTCGAAGGTGACGGACGCGTTCGCACGGGACGAGGGTGAGGGCTACGCGGACGCGACCGACTGGAGGCGTTCGCATGAGCGCTTCTGGGGGTCGTACATCGACGACATCCGCAACGCGCTCGGCGACCCGGCGTTCCAGTTGCAGGATTCGACGCCGGTCGTCTGCCAGTGGATCCGGGTGGTGCGGCGCCTGGACCAGGGCCGGTCGCCGACGGGCGGAAGCGAGCCCGACGCGACCGGCTGACGCCCCCTAGGGGAGTTGGCGGGAACGGGTGCCCCTGCTGCCCTGCCCTCAGGCTGGAGCGGCGAGATCGCGCTGCGGGAAGACGACCAGGGCATACGCGATCGCGACACCGGTGACGCCGATCAGGACCACCATGTCGCCCGGGTTGGCGAACCCGGAGAGCCCGGCGCGAGCGTCCAGATAGTGGAACAGGGAGTACGGCTGCAGGAAGGCCGCGGCCGGCCACAGCTCCGCGATGACGTCGAGGAAGTACGACACCAGAACGATCGCGAGCGAGGTGCCGATGGCCGGGGTGAGTCGGTCGAATGAGACAGACGCCCCCAGGGAGATGGCCCCGAAGGCGCAGAACAGCAGCGTGGCGTTGAGCCAGACGACCGGCAGGTTCGCGGGCCCGAGTTCGGCAAGGCGACCGACCACGGCGGATCCGGCCAGGGCGCCGAGCGTCAGGGCCCCCATGGTGACCGCCGCGAACAGCATGCTGGCCGCGAGTGCGGTCGCATAGACCCGACGACGGGATACCGGGCGGGCAAGCAGGACCTCCAATGTCCCGCGCTCGCGCTCACCGGCGATCGCGGCCGCGGCGAATCCCACCGAGAAGACGAGGGCAAGCCCGACGGCGATCGGGTGGACGAATCCGAGCGCGACGGAACCCGCAAGGCTGAAGATGTCGCCCCCGCCGAATCGGGCGAACTGGCTCGGGATGATGCCACTGTCAATGAGTGCCTGGAACTGCGCTCCGAACGCATCGAAGACGATCGGGAGCAAGGCGCCCCAGGCAGCGAGGGCGATCGCGACGATCGCGAGTCGCCATCGATTGGCCCGCCAGACGTGCGTGAAATAGGCCCGGTTCACGCAGCCGAACCCGCGTCCGCGTCCTCGTAGAACTCCAGGAAGGCCTCCTCGAGGCGGGACGGCTCGATGGTGAGGTCGCGCACGTCGTAGTCGCGGAGCGCGGCCAGGAACGGACCCACGTCGCCCTCGAGTCGACAGGTGACCAGGTTGCCGTCGACGTGGACGTCGCTGACCCCCGGCACCGCATGGAGGATCGGCACCGCACCGGTCACGCGAAGCTCCACGTTGCGCTTGCGGCGCGCGATGAGTGCGGCAACATCCTCGAGCGCGACAAGGCGCCCGTGGCGGACGATCGCGACTCGGTCGCAAACGCGCTCAACCTCGGACAGGACGTGCGACGAGAAGAAGATCGTGCGCCCGGAGGCACGCAGATCGTCCAGGATCCCGTAGAAGGATCGCTGCATCAGCGGATCAAGGCCCTCCGAGGGTTCGTCGAGGATGGCCAACTCCGGGTCGTGCTGGAGGGCCTGGACGATCCCCAGCTTCTGACGCATCCCGCGTGAGTACTCCCGGACCGGCCGCTTGAGGGTCGCCGCGTCGAGCTCCAGCCTGTCCAGCAGATCGCTCCGTAGCAGCGACGGGCGGCCGGAGAGCGCGGCGAGCTCGTCCAGCAGGCGCTCGCCGCTCAGGCCGTCCCAGAAGGCGATCCCGCCCGGAAGGTACCCGATGCGACGGCGGATCTCCACCGAGGCACCGTCGATCGGGTGGCCGAGGACCGTCGCACTTCCCGCGGTCGGATGAAGGAACCCGAGAAGCAGACGGATCGCCGTTGATTTGCCGGCGCCGTTGGGGCCCAGGAACCCGAAGATCTCACCCTCGCGGACCTCGATCGATAGATCGTCGAGCGCGGGCGCCGCGGCGACCCCATCCGGGCCGACACCGTACCCGCCGCTGCCCCTGCGAAGGGATGGCAGCGCCGTTCCATAGCGCTTGGTCAGGCCCGAGGTCGCGATCGCCGGCACGCCCAGAAGAGTACCCTCGGGAGGTTCCCGGACGCGGGCGGCCGCCGAGCGGCCGTGACGCAGCGTGGACTCCGACTCCCAAGGAGGTGCCCCCATGCCCAGGTCTGTCCCCGCCGTTCCAGGCCTCGAAACCGGCGACCGCCCCTTCTCCCCGATCGTCGAGGCGAACGGGTTCGTCTTCCTGGCCGGCCAGGTCGGCGAGGTCCCGGGCCGGGCCGGCGCCGTGCCCGGTGGCATCGCGGCCGAGACGCGCGCGATGCTGGACAACGTCGGACGCCTGCTGCGGGCCGTCGGCCTCGACTACTCCGACGTCGTGAAGTGCACCGTCTACCTTCGCGACTTCGAGGATTTCGCAGCGATGAACGCTGTCTACCGCGAGTACTTCCCGAGCGAACCGCCGACCCGTGCGACCGTGGGCGTCACCGCCCTGGCTGACGACTTCACGGTCGAGATCGAGGTGGTCGCGGCGCGCTGACCCGACCTCCGGAGACCGCGCGGGATTCCGCCGTTCCCAGGTCGCCGGGTCGAGCGATCAGGGAGTGACGACGAACTCGTCGATCGCGACCATCGGATGGCCGGCCGTCCCCACGACCTCGATCCGGATCGTGTGCGATCCACCGTCCTTGAAGGTCGCCTTGAAGGCCGCGAGTCGGGCCTTGAAGCCACTGCGATGGAGGTTCACCGTCTTCACGTAGGTCCCGTCCACGCTGACCCTGGCCTTGCCGCGGGTCGAGCCGGCCGGTCCGTACCACACGACCCGGTGACCCGTGAAGGTGAACGTGGCCGCGGCGCCGGCCTTGGTGGCATAGCGGACCTTGCGGCCGGCATAGGCCGCGTGCGACGCGGTCTTCCAGGTGCCCTCATAGGCGACGGCGGCGCTGCGCTCGCTGTAGTGCTTCGCCGTGGACGCGACATTGTCGACGCCTCCGCGCTTGGCATACAGCGCCATGACCTTGTTGACATACCGACGTGCGTACGGGGACCAGCCGCCTGTCCGCTTCGAGCCGGTCAGCCACCAGTAGGCGACCCGTCTCCAGGTCCCGAGGGATCGATACAGGGAGGTGAACTTTCCGGCCGCGACGGTCTCCTGGTTGCGCGGGGTCTGCCGGGCGTTGCGATCCCCGAGATACGCCTGCGCCCATGCCGGCCAGTTCGACGGCATGATCTGGTACTTGCCGTAGGCGCCGGACGTCCGATTCCTCGCTCGATAATTGCCGCCCGATTCGACCTTGCCGACGGCATACATGAATGCGGAGAGTCCGGGCGGTGCCTTGGCCGCGATCGCTGCAGGGCCGGCGAGGGACAGGATGAGGACCGTCGACAGGATCGCGACGACGACCGCGCTGCGGCGGCCACCCGGTACTCGCAATGGTGCTCCTTCCTACGGGATCGACGACGGTGAGCGCGTCGACCGTCGGCTCGATGCGAGCGGGGCTACCGGCCGCGCGTAGGACGACTGGCTGCGTGCTCCGACCGCGTCTGCGAGGTTGTAGGCCCGTGCGACCTGCGTCGCCCGGCGCCTAGGGGAGGGCATAGGATACGAGCCCACCCGGGGGTCGACAACCCCCTTCCCCGAATCAGTCGCCGTGTCGCGCCAGGAAGGCCGCCGTGCGATCCAGCGCGTCGCCCAGGACGGACTTGAGCGTGTGGCCGACGCGCGGATAGGTGACGAGCTCGGCCGGGCCCCCGATCCTGGACACGGCCGAACGGAGGAGATCGATCCGGGCGAAGGGATCGGATCCACCTGACAACAGCAACGTCGGACAGGCGATGTCGGCCCAGTGCGCCGTCCTCGCCTCGGCCTTCTCTGGAGCTCCGGGGGGGTGGAGAGGGTAGCTGAAGAGCACGAGGGCGGCGTAGGCAGCGCCGGGCTCGGCGGCGGCGAGGCTCGCGATCCGTCCGCCGTAGGAATGGCCACCTACGACCACGTCGGGAGCGTTGGGGACCGCGAGATGGAAGGCCGGGACGGCATCCTCCGCGCGACGCCTGGGAAGGTCGATGGCCCGCGCCTCGATGCCGCGTGCCCGCAGCCCGTCGACGAAGGGTCGCATGCTGGCGGCCGTCCCACTGGCGCCGTGTCCCAGGTAGCAGCACAGTCCCATGTCGCAAGCCTAGCCGTCCCGTAGCCCTTTCGGCTACCGACGTGGTCCGTCCGGGGCATGGGCGTCGGCGCCTGCTCACGGCCAAGCTGGTACCCCGTCACATCGAGGGACCATGTCTGCCACCCCCCATCGCCGAACCAGCCCGCTCGCGATCCTGATCGCCGCCTGGCTGCTGGTCGCGCTCGCCACGACGCTCCTCGGGAGCGCTCCGCGAAGCGTCCGGGCCGCCGATCCGGCCGATCCGGCCACCCCGACACTGACACCCAGCCCGACGGGGCCGACCCTGCTCGACGCGACGGTCACGTTCCACGGCCGTGGCTATGGGCACGGCGTCGGCATGAGCCAGCACGGCGCCAGGGGACGGGCCCTCGCCGGTCAGACCGCCGAGGAGATCCTCGCTCACTACTACCAGGGAGCCACGCTCGGGGAGATCGCCCTCGACACGCCGATCCGGGTGCGAGTCCTCAGGTCGTTCCGGGCCAGCAGCACGAGGCCGCTCGTCCTGTTCGGGCGCGGCGGCGACTGGACGATCGACGGCATCGCCAAGGTGTTCCCCAAGGATGCCAAGGTGACGGTCACGCCGACGATCTCCGGAGGCATCTCGACCTGGAGGCTCCGCGTCAAGGCCGCCGATGGGACGCTTCTGCACAGTGCCACGACGCGCAGCTTCCGGATGCGTCCGGCGACATCCGCATCGATCCTCCAGGTCTGGTCGCGCCCGTCGCGCTATGACGAGTATCGGGGAACGATCCGAGCGCGCCTGAGCTCCACGACCGCGGTCCTCAACGTCATCAACGAGACGCTGCTCGAGACCTATCTGCGCGGTGTCGTGCCCGCGGAGATGCCATCCAGCTGGCCCGCAGAGGCGCTCGAGGCACAGGCGGTGGCGGCACGATCCTACGCCGCCCGCCGCCTCCGACCGGGCGTCTCGTACTACGACGTCAGTGACGATTGGCGCTCACAGGTCTACCGTGGCAGAGAGGGCGAGAAGGCGAGCACGGACAGGGCGATCGAGGCGACCGCAGGGACGGTCCTCAGGAGTGGCACGGCCATCGCGAACACGCTGTTCCACTCGGCGGGTGGCGGCGCGACCGAGAACAACGAGAACGTGTACGTCTCGTCGACCGGCCGGAAGGTCGCCGGGCCGGTTCCCTACCTCCGTGGAAGCCTGGATCGGGCCGAAGACGGCTCGCCCTACGACAGCGGGTCGCCGTATGCCACCTGGCAGACGCGGCCGTACACGGTGGCGCAGCTGTCTTCCTGGTTCGGCAGCGATCCCCGTACGGACGTCGGAACGCTCGCGGCGCTGGACCTTCGCGACCGGGGTGTCTCCGGCCGGCTTGTCAGCGTGACGCTCATCGGCTCGGCCGGTAGCCGGAAGGTGTCCGGCAATGTCTTCCGGGCAGTCTTCAATGCCCGGCGACCGTCGGGCGATCCGATGATGCGCAGTACGCTGGTGGACATCGCGCCGGTCCCGTAGCCTGTCGGGCATGCTCGACGATCTCCCCCGCTGCTGGTGGTCGGGTGCCGGCGGGACGGCGCCGGACCCGCTGATGGTCGCCTACCACGATCGTGAGTGGGGGGTGCCCTGTCACGACGACATCGAGCTGTTCGAGCGACTGGCCCTCGAATCCTTCCAGGCGGGCCTCTCCTGGTCCACCATCCTGCGCAAGCGCGAGGGGTTCCGAGTCGCCTTCCGTGGC
>JAOUEG010000116.1 GCA_029858845.1 Chloroflexota bacterium
CCCCGTCACCGAGATGCTGACCGGCGTGGATCTCGTCGCCACCCAGCTGCGGATCGCCGCCGGCGAACCGCTCGGATTCACCCAGGCTGACGTCCGATTCCGCGGCCACGCCATCGAGTTCCGCATCAACGCCGAGGATCCGGACCATGATTTCCGTCCTGGTGCCGGCGTCCTGGAGCGCTACCACGCCCCGGGTGGGCCCGGCGTCCGCATGGACTCGCACCTGTACACGGGCTACGAAGTGCCGCCCTTCTACGACTCGCTCCTGGGGAAGCTGGTCGTGTGGGGACCCGATCGCGCCAGCGCCATCGCGCGCAGCCGAGTTGCCCTTGATGAATTGGTCGTCGACGGACTGGTGACGAACGTGGCGATCCACCGGGCCCTGCTCGCGTCCGAGACGTTCCTGGACGGCGAGATGACGACGAATCTGCTGGATCGCGTCGGCAGCGCGGCATTCCTGGCGGCCGCCGCGCGTGCCTCGTGAGCGGCCAGCCGGGCATCCGCCATCCGGTGCCCACGATGCAGGCATGCACACGAACCCGGCCTTCGGGACGCTCGACCGGCGACACTGACGACCCCATCCCTGACACCGATCAACCCTGACCTGGAGTTGCCCGTGACCGAACCCGCCCCGGATCCCTCCGTCGCCACGACGCTCACCGTGGCCGAGATCGAACGCCTCATCCCGCATCGCTGGCCGTTCCTCCTGGTCGATCGAATCGACGAGTACGACCCCGAGGGCAGGCGCATCGTCGGCCGCAAGGCCGTCACGGCCACCGAATGGTTCTTCCAGGGCCATTTCCCGGGCCTGCCGGTCATGCCCGGGGTCATCCAGGTGGAGGCGCTGGCCCAGACGATGGCCATCTACGTCGCTCGGCAGCCCGGGTTCGGCGATCGGATCGGACTCTTCGCCGGGATCGACGAGGTCCGCTTCAAGCGCGTGGTCGTGCCGGGTGACACGCTCCGCCTCGAGGTCACGATGGAGAAGCTCGGTTCGCGCTTCGGCAAGGGACGTGCCGTCGCGTCGGTCGACGGCGAAGTCGCCTGCGAAGGCCTGCTCTCGTTCGTCATCCCGCCGGCCGGGGTGCTGCGGTGACCCGTCTCGCAGCCCTGTCCGACATCCATGGCAACGCGACCGCGATGGAAGCGGTGCTCGCCGACGTGGCCCGCGAGAAGCCGGACGTCGTCCTCGTCGCGGGCGACCTGGTGCTGAACGGCCCCGAACCGGCGCTCGTCGTCGACGTCCTGCAGAACCTGGCCGCCGATGGCGCCCTTGTCATCCAGGGCAATACGGATATCGCGGTGGCGGATTTCGATTACGGCGCTGCCTTCCCATGGATGTCCGACGGCGTTCCCGACGCCATCGTCGAGGGGGCCGAATGGACGCACGACGAGCTGGGAGAGCAGCGAGTCGACTGGCTCCGGCGTCTGCCTTCCGAACGGCGCTGGCGTGCCGAGGACGGCACCCTCGTCCTCGTCTGTCACGCCTCACCCGGATCGCAGACAGCCGGCTTCGACCAGGCCCTCGATCCCACGGTGACGATCGAACGGGTCGCCCGGACGGATGCCCGCGTGATCGTGTGCGGGCATACCCACGTGCCGGAGATCCGCGACCTGGGGTGGAAGATGATCGTCAATGACGGTTCCGCCGGGTACGTCTTCGACGGAGACCCCACCGCCTCGTGGGCCCTGATCGACATCGAGCACGGCGAGGTCTCCGTCGCGATCCGGCGGACGGCCTTCGACGTCCTGTCCGTGGCCAACGCCATCTCGGCCCGCGGGCTGGCCGGCGATGTCTATCGGGCAGCGACGGTTCGCACCGGGAGGCTCGTTCGGTGAGCGCGCGACGCATCGTGGTGACCGGTATGGGCATGGTCACGGCTCTCGGGAACGATGTCGGCTCCACGTGGGACGGATTGGTCGCCGGTCGCTCCGGCGTCCGGACGATCGAGTCGTTCGATCCATCGCGCCTGACCGCGAGGATCGCGGCAGAAGTGCGTGGCTTCGATGCGAGCGGGGTCCTGGACCGCAAGGAGGTCCGGCGGACCGATCGGTACATCCAGTTCGGTCTCGTGGCCGCGCGCCAGGCGATGGATCAGGCAGGCCTGCCTGACCGACTGGAAGGCGCCCTGGCCGAGGCGACCGGTGTCATCCTGGGCACCGGGCTCGGCGGCGTCGGGACGCTCTATGACGGCATGTCGACGAACGCCCTCCGCGGCCCCGACCGCATCAGCCCCTTTCTCGTCCCGATGGGGATCCCCAACGTCGGCGCCGGGCAGATCGCGATCAACTTCGGCATGCTCGGGCCGAACTTCGCGACGGTATCCGCATGCGCCACGGGCGGCCACGCCATCGGAGAGGCATCCGAGACCATCCGTCGCGGCGATGCGGACGTGATGGTCGCCGGTGGGGCGGAAGCCGGGATCTTCGAGCCGCTGGTGGGCGGTTTTGCCGCGATGCGCGCTCTGTCGACCCGCAACGACGACCCTGAGGCGGCATCGCGGCCGTTCGACGCCGGCCGGGACGGGTTCGTCTGCGGCGAAGGGGCCGGTGTGGTGATCCTCGAGGCCCTGGATCATGCCGTTGCCCGCGGCGCCGAGCCGCTGGCCGAGCTTGTCGGCTACGGCGCGACGGCTGATGCCTCCCACATCACGCTGCCGGCGCCCGGCGGGATCGGTGCCGTTCGTGCAGCGCGACGCGCACTGGAGAAGGCCGCCCTCTCCCCGGCCGACATCGACCATGTCAACGCCCATGCCACGTCCACGCCCGAGGGCGACAAGGCCGAGCTGCAGGCCATCCGGACGATCTTCGGCGACGAGGCCGGTCGGGTCGCCGTGACCGCCAACAAGTCGATGCTCGGCCACACGCTCGGTGCCGCCGGTGCCATCGAGGCGATCGCGACCATCCTCGCCATCCGTGAGGGCGTCGTGCCTCCCACGGTCAACCTGACCCAGACCGACCCGGCGGGCGAGGGACTCGACCTGACGCCGGGTAGCGCGTCGCACCGGGAGATCCGGGCGGCCATCAGCAACTCGTTCGGATTCGGTGGCCAGAACACCGCTTTGGTGTTCACCCGGTGGGTCGGATGAGCGACGGTCCCGAGCCCACGGCGCCGCCCGAGGCCGAGCCCGCCGCCGAGACCCCGCTGGTCGCGGAGCCGCGGGATGGGGCCGACGTGGAGCTGCTCGGCCTGATCGATCGGCTGACGGTCCTGCTTGACCACTCCGACCTGACCGAACTCGAGGTCGAGGTCGGCGAGACCGGCCTGGTGTTGCGCAAGCCCGGGGCCCTGCTTGCGGCAGCGACGCCTGCACCGCTGGAGCCGGTGTCCGACACGGAGCCGCCCGCTGGGGCGGAGGGACTGACGGTCGTGGGTCGTGAGCCGGCTCCTCCCGAGCGGCCGTCCGTCCGGGCGCCGCTGACCGGGATCTTCTACGCATCCCCCGCGCCTGGTTCGGCGCCCTACGTGCATGTCGGGGGTGAGGTCGCCGTCGGCCAGGTCATCGGGCTCATCGAGGCGATGAAGCTCTTCAACGAGATCAAGTCCGATCTGGCCGGCCGCGTGGTCCGCGTCATCCCCGACAGCGGCGCCCTGGTCAAGGCCAAGCAGCCCCTCCTCGAGGTCGAGCCGCTGTGAGCGTGCGCTCGGACCGCGCCCAGCGCTACGCTCACGTCACCGGCTGGGGTCGCTACGCCCCGGCACAGGTCCTGACGAATCGCGATCTGGAGCGGATGGTCGACACCGATGACGAGTGGATCGTCCAGCGGACCGGCATCCGGGAGCGTCGCGTGGCGGCCGCGCACGAGACCACGGCATCGATGGCGTCGGTCGCCGCCCTGCGGGCGATCCGGACCGCCGGCATCGAGCCGGACGACATCGACATGATCCTGCTGGCGACGCTCACGCCCGACTACTGGATGCCGTCGACGGCGGCCCTCGTCAAGGAGGCGATCGGCAACACCCGTGCGGCTGCCATGGACGTGGCCGCGGCCTGTTCTGGGTTCGTCTACGCCTACGCGACCGCCCAGGCCTACGTCACGAGCGGGATGGCGCGGCATGTCCTCGTCATCGGAGCCGAGCTGCTGACCCGGTTCCTCGACTACAGCGACCGGAGCACCTGCATCCTGTTCGGTGACGGTGCCGGCGCGGTGGTGCTGTCGGCGGCCGACGAACCCGGCGGCGGGCTCGGGCTGGAGCTGACCACCGAGCCGCAGGGGGCCTACATGATCTGGCTCCCCGCCGGCGGCGCCAAGAGCCCGCCGAGTGCCGAGACCATCACCCGCGGCGAGCACTACATCCGGATGGAGGGACGCGAGACCTACCGGTTCGCGACGCGCACGCTGGCGACCACCGCGCTGGCGGCCATCGAGGACGCCGGCCTGTCCCCATCGGACATCGACCTGTTCATCCCGCACCAGGCCAACATCCGCATCATCGAGGCCGTCGCCAAGGGGCTCGATCTCCCGATGGACCGCATGTACGTGAACCTGGATCGCTATGGGAACACCTCGGCGGCATCGGTCCCGATCGCCTTGGCCGAAGCGGTCAACGAGGGTCGGGTCAAGGTCGGTGACCACGTCGTGATCGTCGCTTTCGGCGCCGGCTTCACGAGCGGCGCCGTGACCATCCAGTGGACGGCAGATCCAGCCCGTGGCATCGCCGGCGATGCGGCCGTGAAGCCGGACGACGTCCAGGTCCGCCTGCCGGTCGACTGGGATTCCGTGGACCCGATCCCGGCAGCGCTGGCCGAGGTGATGGCCCGTCCCGGTCCCGTGGACGTCCCCCTCGACGACGTCGTGCCGGGCGAACCCGAGCACGCCCACCTGGAGGTTTCCGAATGATCGATCTGACCGGCAAGTCGGCGCTCGTCACCGGCGGTTCGCGCGGCATCGGTCGCGGCATCGTCCTCCGCCTGGCGGGCCAGGGTGCCGACGTGGCGTTCAGCTACCGGGGCAACGCCGAGGCCGCCCAGGGCGCCGTGGCCGAGGTCGAGGCGATGGGCCGGAGGGCCGTGGCCATCCAGGGCGACGTCAAGGACCCGCAGTCCGCCGAAGCGGTCGTCAAGTCCGCCATCGAGGCCTTCGGCAAGGTTGACATCCTGGTCAACAACGCCGGCATCACCCGGGACGACCTGATCATGCGTATGTCGGAGGAGGCCTGGCGCGACGTCCTCGAGACGAACCTCTTCGGGGCGTTCTGGATGACCAAGGCCGTCACCCGACCGATGCTCAAGGCGCGCAGCGGGCGGATCGTCAACATCACGTCCGTGTCCGGCCAGGCGGGTCAGACGGGTCAGGCCAACTACAGTGCCGCCAAGGCGGGCCTCATCGGCCTGACCAAGGCGACCGCGCGCGAACTGGCGTCGCGGGGGATCACCGTCAACGCCGTGGCGCCCGGGTTCGTCCTCACCGAACTGACAAGGGATCTCCCGGAGGCGCTCCAGGCCGAGATCACGTCCCGGACGCCGCTGGGACGGTTCGGAACCATCGAGGAGGTCGCGAATGCGGTCGCCTTCCTCGCGTCGGACGAGGCCGCGTACATCACCGGGCAGGTCCTCGCGGTGGACGGCGGCCTGGTGATGATGTGAGCGTTCAGCCGGGTGAGGGGGCGCCCTGCTGGTTGATGCTAGACTCCCGCCGAATTGACTGAAGATCCTCGAGGAGGGCGCCGGAAATCACCGGCTCTCGCCACGTTCCTGTCCTTCCTGTGGCCCGGCCTCGGCCAGTGGTACGCAGGTGCCGTCCGGAACGCCGTCCTGTTCGCGCTGCCCGTGCTGCTCGTCGTCCTGGTTGTCGTCATCCAGGTGCGTGACGGGGTCCCGGCGTTTGCCCTGAGCCTGCTGAACCCGACGACCGCGCTGACGTTCCTGGCCCTGATCGGGCTGATGGCCCTGTGGCGGCTCATCTCGATGGCGGACGCGATGCTCAGCACCGGGCGGGGTCGTGCCTGGCGGCGGCCCGGCACGCTGGCGGTCTTCGGCGGCCTCGCCCTGGTCGTGGTCCTGGCCCACAGCGCGGTCGCGTCGTTCGCCTGGTCCGCCTACAACGCCGGGTCGTTGATGTTCGTCACGGCCGATCCGGGGCCGGACCAGAGCCCCCTTCCAACCGTTTCGCTGCCACCTGGCGAGACGGCGG
>JAOUEG010000117.1 GCA_029858845.1 Chloroflexota bacterium
CGCTTGGTGACTCCTACACGATCGGCACGTCCGTCGCGGCTCGGGAGCGATTCCCGAACCAGCTGGTGGCGCGGCTGGCAGGCGCCGAGCCCCACGGGCTCCGTCTGGTCGCCAACCTCGGCGTCGACGGCTACACGTCGGCGGACCTGATCAGGGACGAACTCCCGGCCCTGGCGGGGCTGCGACCGGAGTTCGCGACGTTGCTCATCGGCGTGAATGACGTCGTTCGGGAGGTCCCGATCGGGACCTACGGTTCGAACGTGACGGTGATCCTGGATTCCCTGCTGAAGCAGTTGGATCCCCGACGCCTCGTGATCATCGGGATCCCCGACTACACGGTCACCCCGTCAGGCACACGGTACGGTGACCCGGCACGGCGCCGGGATGCCATCGTCGCCGCCAACGCCGTATCGGCGAGACTGGCGCGCGAGCGCGCGATCGCGTTCGTCGACGTCTTCGCCGTATCGCGGGAGACGCGTGGCGTTGGGGGGTGGGTTGCCGATGACGGCCTTCACCCGAGCGGCGTGCAGTACGCCCGCTGGGTGGCGCAGCTGGAGCCGGTCGTTCGGGGCCTCCTCGTCGGCTGAGGTCGCATCCGCCCGAACCGAACGGGTCAGCGTGCGCGACGCCGACCAGCGGTCAGCGTGTGCCACCCCGGCCGCGCTGGCCGCCCTGGAGCTCGACGAGCCGGGCGTCACTGATGCCGAAATGGTGGGCGATCTCGTGGTACACGGTTTCCGTCACGCGTTCGGCAAGGGCGGTCGGTGTCCGTGAGGTCCGCATCAGCGGCCCCCGGAACAGCGTGATCTTGCTCGGGATGGTCGCATGGTCCGCCGCATAGGAGGTGCGCGGGACGCCCTGGTAGAGGCCGTAGAGGCCACGTGCGCCCACGGATGACAGTTGCGTCTGCGTCGGCTCGTCCTCGATCACGATGGCCACGGAGCCGAGGCGATCACGAAAGACGCTCGGCAGCTGTTCCAGCGCTTCGACGACGAGGGCTTCGAGCATGTCGTCGACGGGGCCGTGTGCCGTGTCCAGGCGGTGGTCTGAATCCATCTGGGCGCCAGCGTACTCGTTCGGCGCCGAAGGTGGCCTCCGCGGACGGGCGTCAGCCACCTCGTGGAGTCACCGTGTCGGACCGCGGTGCCGAACGGTCGCCCCCGCTTCCAGCCAAACGACCCGCCGAATACCCCCGGATGGCCCGTTGACTGGGCCCCGGATCGGGCATGAGATAGGGATGGTGGCCGGAACTGGGACGCGCAACCGGCCGGAGCGACGTTTCGAGCTCGAGCGTTCGACCGGCCGACATCGAGGTATGAGCTGATGGACGTAGGGATACAGGTACTCGTCCTGCTCTGGATCGTCCTCTTCGTCGCCAGCCTGCAGTGGGCCCGGGCCACCAGTCGAGGCGCCGGCATCGTGACGTGGCTGGGCATGACCGTGGTGAGCTGGTGGATCGAGTTCCTCCTGGCGTTCCTCGTTCTGCATACGGTGCTGTTCTCCCTTGGGCGAGAAGCCACGGGCATCGCCGTGCTGCTGACGCTGGCGGTCATCGCGTTGACCCCGGTCGGCTGGGCGTACGCCCTGCGTCACTGGAACAAGTACCGATCGATCCACGGTTGAGCCGGACCGGATGCGGGAGACAAGGGTGCGATCGACCGGTCATCGGCCGGACACTCAGGGCCGCCCGAACGGCGACCCTGGGCTTGTTCAGGGTGCCGGTAATGGATCGCCCGACGGCCCGGCATCGACGACGCAAGTCCGATCGAAGCCTGTGCGCCAACTCCGCTCCTGGCTGCCGACCAGGCTGACCGCCATCAAGGTTGCCGTGTTCGTCGCGATCGCCTCGATCGTGCTGGGCGGGACCGCGTTCGCCGCCGCGACCCTGTACGCGCAATACGGTGCGGTCAAGAACGTACCCAATGCCGAAGCCTGGGCGGCTCTGGAACCGCGCTACGTCGGACAGGCCGCCTGTGGTTCGTGCCACGAGCCCGAGGTCGCGGCCCAGGATGCGAGCGCGCATATCGACGTCTCATGCGAGAGCTGTCACGGGCCGGGCGCTGGGCACTCGCTCAGCGACGAGGCGGCCCGGGAGGTCAGCCTCACCGAACCGGAGAGCGAGATCTGCAGCACGTGCCACGCGACCACGGCCGGGCGCCCGGCGACCTACCCGCAGGTGGAAGTCGACGAGCACTACGAGGGAGGGGAGTGCCTGCGCTGCCACGATCCGCATTCCATCGTCGCCGTGCGTCCACCGGACATCACGCATCCGCGTGCGAAGCTGCCCGACTGCATCACGTGCCATGCGCCCGACGGTCTCAAGGAGATCCCGTCCGGTCATGAACCCGTCGCCGACCGGGTGTGCCTGTCTTGCCATGGCCGCGTGGCGGAACCGGTACGTTGAGGTGAGGGCATGAGTGAGCGCACACCCCTCGACCAGCGAGCCCCGGGTCCGATGGAGTCGCCCGAGCCCGCGTCGCCCGCGCTTGGGTCGGAGATCGGGCTCGAGGCCGGCGAGCGCCCACCGGGGTTCCTCGATGGGCGCGTGTCGCGTCGCACCGTCCTGCAGGCAGGTGTCGTCGCGGTGCCGTGCCTCGCCGGGGCCGGCCTCGTCTTCACGGCCCTGGACCGATTCGTCAACGGCGATCCGGCTGGAGCGGAGCCGGTGGCTGCGCGCTACGACGCGAGCGGCCATCGCTGGGGCTTCGTCGTGGACACGGATTCATGCGTCGGCTGCGGCATGTGCGTGGTCGCCTGCAAAGCCGAGAACGGAGTGCCCGAGGACCCTGAATACTCGCGAACCTGGGTCGAGCGGCACATCACGACGGCAGATGGGACCGTCCGGGTCGATTCTCCGGAGGGGGGGATCGATGGGTTCGAACCTGGTGACCCACCCACGATGGTGGACGGCTCGCCGGTCGTCGATGCGCGCTTCGTGCCTCGCTTGTGCATGCAGTGCGAGAACTCGCCATGCACGGCCGTCTGTCCGGTCGGGGCGACCTATCGAACACCGGACGGCGTCATCCTCATCGACGAGGAGCGATGCATCGGCTGCGGGTACTGCGTGGTCGCATGCCCGTACGGTGCGCGCTACATCGTTCCGGCCGCCGAGGACACGCCGCGTGGCGTGCCCGGTGTCGCGGACAAGTGCACGTTCTGCTACCACCGCATCACCGCCGGCCTTCCGCCGGCCTGCGTGGAAGCGTGCCCCGTGGGGGCGCGTCGTTATGGGGACCTCGACGATCCGACCAGTCCGGTGAGCGTCGTCATGGCCGAACAACCCACCACGGTGCTCAAGGAGGAACTCGGCACCAAGCCTCGGGTCCATTACGTCGGCCTGGAGGCCGAGGTCGTGTCATGACGGTCCGCCTGGGTGGCCGCGCCTTCGTCCTGGACCCGCGCGCCGCCTACGGGACCGTCCGGGGCGAGATCGAGAGCATGTCGCGTGCCCTCCAGGCGTGGCTCTGCCTGCTCCTCGTCCTGATGGCCTTGGGCGCGGTCGGGGCGATCTTCACGATCGCCCCCGGAACGGAGGTGTTCGGGACGACCCCGTCGTTCGAGTGGGGGATCCTGATCAGCGCCTACGTCCTGTTCGCGATCACGACCAGTGGGCTCTGCCTGGGGGCTTCGCTCGGGACCGTGTTCGGCATCGAGCTGTTCCGGCCCCTCGAGAAGCGGCATGCCATCCTGGCGGTCCTGACGCTGACGACGGCGTTCGGGATCATCGCCCTGGACCTCCACTACCCGGTCCGGATGGTGTTCGGTGCCGTCTTCAACCCGTCCCTGGCGTCGCCGATGTGGTGGATGGGGGCGTTCTATGCAGGCTATCTGGTGTTCCTGATCGTCGAGGTCTGGAGCATGTTCACCGGCCACGACCGGATCCACCAATGGGCCTGCACAGCCGCAGCGGGAATGGCCATCATCGCCCCGACGACCCTGGGCGCGGTGTTCGGGGTGCTCTTCGCCCGTTCCTACTGGTTCGGCCCGTTCACGCCGGTCACGATGCTCGTCACGGCGCAGCTGGCCGGGTCCGCATTGCTGGGTATCGTCTTCTTCCTGGTCGTTCGGTTCCAGCGGACCGGGTTCGAGCGGGGTCGTCGCCTCGCCATCCCGGCGATCCGCATCCTGCTCGCCGTGGGTCTCGTCGCATCGACCGTCCTGCTGGGTCGGCAGCTGGTCGACGGCCTGACCACGGCTGACGAGGCGTTCTACGACGCGACCATGGTCCTGATCAGCGGGCCGTATGCCGTCCCGTTCTGGATCCGGGTCATCGCCGGGCTCGCCGTCCCGCTGGTCCTCATCGCGCTGCCGGTGACCCGCACGACGCTCGGCACCGGTGTCGCCGCATGCCTCGCGTTCGGCGGTGTGGTGATGGATCGGCTGCTCTTCGTCAACGTCGGGCAGGTGGTCCCCGGGTCGACGGTGGGCGGCGTCGTTTCCGATCCGTACGTTCCCTACACCCCGAGTCTCGTCGAGATCAGCATCGTCATCGGCGCCTTCGCCCTGGTCGCCTTCGTGTACACCCTCGTCGAGCGCTACGCAGACCTGCGGGAGGCGGACGCCCACCTCGGGTTCCACCTCCCGGAGTTCATCGCCTCCGTTCGGGCGCGGATCACGGCAGGCCGGACGGTGGGGGATGCCGACGGGGCGCATGAGGGGAACGTGGGGATCGGTTCGTGACGGCCGGGACGATCGCGCGCTACGGCTACTGGATCGTCGTCAGCACCTTGGCGATCATCGTGGGGCTGCTGATCGGGGTGACCATCAGTGTCATCGCCGTCCCCGAACTCGAGCGCGCTGGCGTCATCACGACAGCGCCATCTGCGTCGCCCAGCGCCAGCCCGTCGGCATCCCCGCGCGCGACGTCGGGGATCACGATGGGGGATGCCGTCCTCCCGGACGACCCGGAATGTGCCGGTTGCCACCTGACGACCGGAGGCAACATCGGACTGCGACCGATCCCGGTGATGGCCCACGCCCTCGAGGGCTGGGGCAAGTGCACCGAATGCCACGCGTCGGCCGGCCTCGTCGAGACGGCTCCGGGCCACACCGGCATCCATGCGAGCGAATGCACGATCTGCCACAAGCCGGGCGACCTTCCAGCGCCGCTGTCACGCCCACATCGGGAGAACCAGAACACGGAATGCCTCGAATGCCACGGCCAGACGGCGCCGCTCCCGGTCGACATGACGCACCGTACCGAATCGGTCTGCTGGTTGTGCCATCGCCTGCCGACGATCGAGCCGCCCGTGCCGGCGCACGAAACCGCTCACGGCGAGACCGATTGCCTGAAGTGCCACGTGGCCGGCGGCGAGGCGGGCCAGCTGCCCGGTGACCACGTCGCACGTCCCGCCAGCCTGTGTCTGTCGTGCCATGAGGTGATTCTCGGAGCCAGCCCGACCCATCAGCCGCGTCTCGAGACGTGGCCTGCGCCGTCGGACGCGGCGTCGTCCCTGCTGAAGCCCATCGGTCCTGCTGCACCCTAGCGTCGGTCGCCGGTCGAAGCGGCGTCGGCGGGCTACCATTGACGTCCCGTGACGACCATCGCTCCGAACGACTTCGCGCACCTCCACGTCCACTCGGAATTCAGCCTTCTTGACGGCCTCGGCCGGATCTCGGAGCTGGTCGATGCGGCGGCCCAGCAGGGCATGGATTCGATGGCGATCACGGACCACGGCGCCCTTTATGGGGCGGTCGCCTTCTACCAGGCCGCGAAGAGCAAGGGCATCAAGCCGATCATCGGGGTCGAGACCTACGTCGCACCGCGCTCGATGACTTCGAAGGAAGGCAAGGCGGACAGCCAGCCCTTCCACCTGATCCTCCTGGCGAAGGACGACACGGGCTATCGCAACCTGTGCCGCCTCGTGACCGACGCTCACATCGACGGCTACTACTACAAGCCGCGTATCGACCACGAGCACCTGGCACGCAACAGCGCCGGTCTGATCGGCCTGAGCGCGTGCCTCGGCGGCGAGGTCGCCAAGGCGCTCGAAGTCGAGGACTGGGAACTGGCCCGCCAGGTCGCCGGCGAATACGGTGACATCTTCGGCAAGGACGGGTTCTTCCTCGAGCTCCAGGACCACGGCCTGGCGGAGCAGACCCGGCTGAACAGTCAGTTG
>JAOUEG010000118.1 GCA_029858845.1 Chloroflexota bacterium
ACGCGTCGAGCGCACGGCTGCGATACTCGGTCGCATGCGTGTGGCATTCCTCGGGTTCGGCCTGATCGGCGGATCGATCGCGCGCGCGCTTCGTGCTCGGGAACCCGGGAGGTGGTCGGTGGCCGCATGGACGCCGTCCGGCCGCGGACCGTCCGCGGGTGCCGACGTCGGCGCGGTCGACCTCGTCGCCGGATCACCGCAGATGGCCGTCGAGGGCGCCGATCTCGTGATCCTGGCGGCGCCTGCCCCTGCGTGCGTCGCGATCCTGGACGACCTTGCGGGACCGCTGCGGGGCGTGCTCCGCGACGACGCGGTGATCACGGACGTGGCGAGCTCGAAGGCCGCCATCGTCCTTCGGGCGACGGCGCTCGGGCTCCGCTTCGTGGGCGGTCACCCGATGGCCGGTCGTGAAACGAGTGGCTTCGAGGCCTCCGATCCCGAGCTTCTGACTGACCGTCCGTGGGTGATCGTCCCGACCGTGGACGAGGAGGCGGTTCGTCGGGTCGAGGACCTGGCGCGAGCGACCGGGGCGCGACCGACGCGGCTCGCGGCCGAGGCCCACGACGCGGCCGTCGCGGCGATCAGCCATCTGCCTCTGCTCGTGGCGGTTTCCCTCGTGGAGGCGGTGGCCATCGGGACGGACGACACGCCGCGGGACGATTGGCCCGTCCTGGCGAGCCTGGTCGCCGGCGGCTGGCGGGACATGACGCGTCTTGCCCGTGGGGACGTCGCCATGGGGACGGGGATCGTGACCACCAACGCCGAGCCGATCGCCCCGCGCGTCCGTGCCCTGATCGCCGTTCTGGAGGAGTGGCTCGCGGAGCTGGAGCGACCGGGAGGGCCGGACGCCGACGTCGTGGCCGGTCGGCTCGCTGCGGCGAAGGAGCGTCTCGGGGTGGCGACGTGACCACCGGCGAGCAGGTACTCGTGATCGCTCGCGATCTCGTGCCCGACCGCTCGGCCTGGTACGGCCTGCGGCAGCGGGGACTCGAGGCGTTCCTCGCGGACGTCGGGAGGCACGCCCGGTTCGCCCCGCGCGACGCCATGGAGCGGGATCCGGCATGGAAGCAGCTCATCCCGTATCTGGTGCTCCGGGACGACGACCGCTACTTCCTCATGCGTCGCACGCGGGCGGGATCGGACACGCGCCTGCACGACCGCTGGTCGATCGGAGTCGGGGGCCATGTGAACCCGGGTGACGAAGGACTGCCCGGCGGGCTGCGCCGCGAGTGGCGCGAGGAGCTTGACGCCGACTTCGAGCCGACGTTCACCCCCGTGGCCCTGCTCAACGACGACACGACCGAGGTCGGGTCGGTGCACCTGGGCGTGGTCTACGTGGCCGACGCCGCCGGGCGTCCTGTCCGGGTGAGGGAGACCCACAAGCTCGAGGGCGACTTCGCCCCGGCCGCGGAGGTCGCGCGCGTGCGCGATGGTATGGAGACGTGGAGTCGACTCGTCTTCGAGTCATTGGAGGCGGCGCGGCCGGACCCCGGCCCGGTAGCCGTGGCGTCCGCCGCGAACGAACCGATGGATGCCCCGTGATCCGACGAGTCGCGGTCGCCGTCGCCGCGTCGACGGTCTCCCTGGTCGCAGCCGGCGTGATCGGTCGTCGCCTGACAGACCGATTGCTGCACGCGCCGCGGGTCCTGCCGGAGGAAGCGGCCCTGGGACCCGCCCTGGATGCGCTTGGGGGCGAAGTGATCCGCCTGCGGGCCCGAGACGGCGTGCGGCTCGCAGGGCGCTGGCTGCCGGCGGAGCCGGGCGATGCCGAGTGGGTGCCTGACCCGCACGAGGCGATTCTGCTGCTCCACGGCTACATGGGCTCGATCGCGCCCGACCTTGTCGAGTACGGGCCCTATCTGCGCCGGACGGCCGGCGTCCTCGGTCTCGACTTCCGCGGCCACGGCGCGTCAGACGACGGCCCCTCTACCTTCGGGTTGCTCGAGTCCGAGGATGTCGCCGGGGCGCTGGCATGGCTCGGTGAGCGGGGCGTCGTTCGCGTCGCTCTGGTCGGGACATCCATGGGCGGCACGGTTGCGATCGTGTCGGTGGCCGTCCTCGGTGACGGGACCCTGGCGGGCGCGGATGCGGAACCGGCAGCGCCGCGCCATGTCGAGCCGGCACCCCGCCCGCGCATCATCGCGGTGGTCGCCGACTCGGTGGCTCCCGAGCTGGAGACGCCCATCGCGGCGCGACTGCCGGGGCCTGCGACCCGGTTCCTCGCCGCCCGACTGTTCGACGGGGCCGCTCGCAAGCTCGGAGCGGATCCGCGAGCGACTGAGCCGGCCCGCGTGATCGGCCTGCTGGAACCGGTGCCGGTCCTGCTGATCCACGGCGACCAGGACGCGACCGTGCCGATCGCCGAAGGTCGACGACTGGCGGGCCTGGCCGGTCCCTCGACCCGACACTGGATCGTTCCCGGCGCGGACCATAGCCAGGCACATGCGACGGCGCCGCAGGACTATGAGCGTCGGACGACGGACTTCCTGCGCATGGCCCTCGCGACCGCGAGGCCGGACGATCCCGGTCCGATCGGGTCCGGCCCTATAATCGCCGGGCCGGATGCCCCATCCGGCGACCCGATCGATACGACGCCCACGGAGGACTGATGGCGGCAAAGATCCTCGTCGTCGACGACGACCCGAACGTCCAGCGGCTCCTGCAGTACACGCTCAAGCAGGAGGGCTACGACGTCGTCATCGCTGCTGACGGCGCAGAGGGATTCCGCCTGTGGGGCGACGAGTTGCCGGACCTGATCCTGCTCGACGTCATGCTGCCCAAGCTCGACGGCTACCAGGTGGCGAGCAAGATCCGGGGCGAGGAAGCCAGCTCTTCGCACGTGCCGATCATCATGCTCACGGCGGAGCGCGAGGTGGAGCAGAAGGTCCGCGGCCTGCGTGCCGGTGCGGACGACTACCTGATCAAGCCGTTCCACCCGGCCGAACTGCTGGCTCGGATCAAGAGCCTGCTCGCGCGGTTCGCGCCGCGGGACATCCTGCTGGCTCGGCCGCCGATGGGTCGGGTGCTGGCGTTCTACGGGGCCAAGGGCGGCGTGGGGACGACCACCATCGCCATCAACGCGGCCATCGCGCTCCATCGTGAGATGGGCCGCAAGGTCTGCCTGGTGGACGCCAACCTGCAGTTCGGCGACCATCGAGTCTTCCTCGACCTGGGTCTGGACAAGAAGTCCGTCGTCGATATCGTCAGTGCCCCCAACATCGATGTCGACCTGGTCCGCCAGGTCATGGTCAAGCACGACTCAGGGATCGATCTGCTGCTCGCACCGCCGTCGCCCGAGAGTGCCGACCTGGTCCACGCCGATCACCTGCCGCAGATCATCGAACACCTGCGGTCGCTCTACGACTACATCCTGATCGACGTGGACAAGCGCCTCGACGACGTGAACCTCGGGATCTTCGAGGCGGCAGACACGGTGTTCGTCGTGATGACCGCGGATCTGTCGTGCCTGAAGAACGTCCGCCTGATCCTCGAGACGATGGGTCACCTGGGCTACCCGGCGGGCAAGGTGCATCTCGTGCTGAACCGGTCCAATGCGTTCACGGGTATCAACGTCAAGAACGCTGAAGGTGCCCTGAAGCGGACGATCGATCACCAGGTGGTGAACGAGTACCGGGGCGCGATCAGCGCGCTCAATTCCGGATCGCCGTTCATGTTCTCCAAGGCGGACTCGCCACTCGGGAACTCGCTCCTTCAGTTCACGCGTGCCGTGGACAAACCCGAGACCGCCGACGCCGGCACGGTCGGGGCAGCCGCTCGCTGACATACGGCCGCGGTTTCGGCATGCGGGTCAGGCCCGTCGACGCCGGACCGGCGGGCAGACCGGGACGCCCTGAGCCGCCAACCCGATGATGAGTGCCGCACAAGCGGGGGTGGACTGAGGCGCCCTACCGTGCCCGGCATGTTGGCAGTCCTCCCGTCGGCCACCTTGGACGGCCTCGAAGGCCGTTCGATCCGCGTCGAGGTGGACGTCGCTCCCGGACTGCCCGGATTCAGCATCGTGGGCCTTCCGGACGCCGCTCTGCAGGAGGCGCGCGAGCGCGTCCGCGGCGCGATCCGGAATGCAGGGTTCGTCTTCCCGCCCCGTCGCATCACCATCAACCTCGCCCCGGCCGGCCTGCGCAAGGCGGGATCGGCGCTGGATCTCGCGATGGCCATGGGCATCCTGCTAGGGTCGGAGCAGGTTCGCGTCGGGCCGGCTGCGGTGGCGCTGATCGGCGAACTGTCGCTGGGAGGCGAGGTCCGGCCGGTCGCCGGCACGCTGCCGATGGTCGCCGCGCTGGCGCGCAGCGGGGTCCAACGCGTGGTCCTCGCCCGTGTCGCCATGGATGAGGCACGTCTCGTGGCCGGCATCGCGATCACGGGCGCGGATACGCTCGCCGAAGCGTGCGCAGCCGTCCGGTCCGGCCGCTCGCGCAGCCGGCCGGTCGCGAAGCCGCGCGTCACGATGGCCGGTCGAGCGTCAGCGGAGGATGACCGTTCGCCGGTCGGGAGCCGCACGCAGGCAGCGTACGTCACGGACTCGGTCCCGGACCTCGCCGAGGTTCGAGGACAGGCGCAGGCTCGGCGAGGCCTCGAGATCGCCATGGCGGGGGGCCACGGCCTGCTCATGGTCGGGCCACCCGGTGTCGGCAAGACCCTCCTGGCGCGAACCATTCCCGGGCTGCTGCCGGAATTGGACGCGGATGCCGCGCTGGCTGTCTCCATCGTGGCGTCTGCCTCCGGCGAGGGACCCATCCGCGGCCTCAGGCGCATTCCTCCGTTCCGTTCGCCGCACCACACCGCTTCGGCAGCTTCGCTGGTCGGCGGCGGTCCGAGTCTCACGCCCGGCGAGGTGACGCGTGCGGACCACGGGGTGCTCTTCCTCGACGAGCTGGCGGAGTTCGACAGGGATGTTCTCGAGGCTCTTCGTCAACCGCTGGAGGAGGGACGGGTGACCATCGTCCGCGCCGGGCGGAGCACGACCTTCCCGGCACGATTCCAGCTTGTGGCGGCGATGAATCCATGTCCGTGCGGGTACGCGGGCTCGCTCCCGGAGGCTCGCTGCCGGTGCTCCGCTTCCACGATCGAGCGCTACGACCGTCGCGTTTCGGGGCCGATGCGAGATCGGATCGACCTGTGGGTCACCTTGCCGCGCGTCGCTGCATCGGCGCTCGTCGGACAGAGGGAGCCCGAGTCGTCCGCGACCGTCGCGGCCCGGATCGCCGCGGCCCGGGCACGGAGCGCGGCACGTGGCGATGGTCGCCTCAACGCCCGACTTCGGGGTCACCGACTGCGGGCGGCGTGCCATCTGGATGACGCGACCCGCCGGCACGCGGAGGAACTTGCCGACATGGTCGATTCGAGTGCCCGGGGGACGGAACGGTTGCTACGCGTTGCCCGCACCATCGCCGATCTCGAGGGTGTGGCTGTCGTCGGCCACGACCACCTCGACGAGGCTGCCGGCTACCGTTCGACGGCGTCGCGCTCGGGCGCGACCCTCGCTTCCTGATGATCGGGGTTGGGACGATGGGTCCGGTCGGGTCGCCGGCGGCCAGGGAGGATTTCCGGAGCTCGGCCGGCGATGCCTACGCACCGGAACGGGACGCCTGGGCGGTCCTAGCCTCCGTGGGCGGTCTGGGGCCGGTCGCCTTCGCCGCCCTGCTGGTCCGCTTCGGGTCCGGTGAGGGTGTCCTGACCGCCGCGACCGAGCCGGGTGCCGTCGTCAGGCTTGCGGATACGCCACCGGTGGAGCGCGATCCCGGGGCGCCCATGCGCCGACCCGTCCCCGCTGCGGTGGCCCGAGCCATCGCGGAGGCGGCAGCGGACCGTGGCCGGTTCCTCGAGCGTCTCCGTGGCCTTGCGATCCGGGTCGTGACCGCCGAGGAGCCGGCATATCCGACGCGTCTTCTGGCGATCGAGATGCCGCCCCACGTCCTGTTCGTTCGCGGCTCGGTCGCAGCCCTCCAGCACGACCGCGCCGCCGCGATCGTCGGGACGCGTCATCCGACGTCGGCCGGGCGGGTATGCGCCGGGCGCGTGGCGGCAGCGCTCGTCGCGGCCGATGCCGCCGTGATCTCCGGTCTCGCATACGGTATCGACGGCGCAGCCCAC
>JAOUEG010000119.1 GCA_029858845.1 Chloroflexota bacterium
CGAGGACATCGACGCCCTCGTCGATTCGCATCTCGTTGGCGAGGACCCCGGTGAGTGGAATTTCGAGGGCCTGACTACGGCGCTCAATGCCATGGGGCTCTCCGGCGAGGGCACCTCTCCGGATGAGCTCTGGGAGATCGGTGGGCGCGAGGCCGTCGCCGATCATCTGCGCGAGCTGGCCGATGCGCGGCTCGACGCCCGCGAGGCGGAGATCGGCGAGGCGGACTGGGCCCAGGTGGAGCGCCTCGTCCTCGTCCGCACGATCGATTCACTCTGGGTCGAGCATCTGACGGAGCTGGACGACATGCGCCGCGGCATCGGGCTGCGCGGCTACGCGCAGCAGGACCCCCTCAACGAGTTCCGGCGCGAGGCCTTCCGCCTGTACGAGGAGCTGCGCGACCTCATCCGGCACGGCGTGGCCTCGTCGATCTTCCGCGTGACCGTCCAGCGCCAGCCGGCTCCGGACGCGGGGCTGTCCCAGGCCCTCGCGGCAGGTGCCGCCTCACTGCGCACCGGGTCCGCATCCGGCAATGGCGGTACGGTCCCCTCGCCGGCTCATGCCGTGGCCGCGGGCGCGGCGGCGACGGCCGGCTCCGCCATCGTCAAGGGCGCGCTCCCGGCAGGGCCTTCCGCCAGCAACATCCGCGAAACCCTCGGCGACCAGCCTGTCGCTGCCTCGCCGGCCGCGACCCCCGGCACGACCGGGGCGGTCGGTGCCGGCGCCGCGTCCGGAGGACCTCGTCCCGGCTACACGCCGACCGGGCAGCGGATCGGGCGCAACGATCCGTGCTGGTGTGGCTCGGGCACGAAGTACAAGAAGTGCCACGGCCGTTAGGCGGTCGCGGACTCGTGGGCCTGATGGCCCGTTCCGTCCTCGTCATCGGTGTTCTCGCCGGGGCGCTCATCGGCTACGCAACGTTCCGCATCCTTGACCAGGGTGCCCGCGACGAGCGGCGACAGGCGGACGCCATCGTGGTCCTGGGCGCGGCCCAGTACGACGGTCGCCCGTCTCCCGTGTTCGCGGCCCGTATCGACCATGCCGTCGAGCTCTATCACGAAGGCCTGGCGCCGATCCTCATCGTGACCGGCGGCAAGGCCGCGGGCGACCGGACGACGGAGGCCGCGAGTGCCCGCGCCTACGCCATCGACCGGGGCGTGCCGGACACGGCGATCCTCGCCGAGGAGCGCAGCCGCACCACGCGCGAGTCGATCGCCGGGATCGCCCACCTGATGCGGGAGCAGGACCTCACGACCGCCGTGTTCGTGTCGGATCCGTCGCACATGCTTCGAGTCCTGCAGATGGCGTCCGATGCGGGGATCACCGGCTACGGGTCGGCAACGACCACGAGCCCGGTCGAGCGGGATCCCGTGGCACGGGCGGATGCCGTGGTCCATGAGCTGGGCGCCCTCGCGCTCTACCTCCTGTCCGGCCGGTCACCGTGATCGAGGCGTGATCGCTGCCTGAGGATCTCCCCGATGCCGGGCTCGGGGGGCGCTGATCCGCTCTGCGCGGTCCTCTCTGGAATACCCCCTTGGCGCTCGGAGATCGGCCCCCTATACTGTGCCAGACCTGCTGCCACGGACCGCCCGAGCACCCACGGCAGGTTGCGCTCCCAGCCCCAGTCGCCAGTGCCCAGCGTCGCATCAGTGAGGGAGTCCGTGAAGCAGGCCGAGGAAGGTGCCTTCGTCGATCTGATCGCGTGCGAGCGCGATTGTCGCTCGTGCAGTTACGCTGCGGCGCTCGATTGCGACGGCAACTGCGGCGTATGTCCGCACAACGGCTATTGTCCCTGCGTCAACCCCGTCGTCGCGCGGAGCAAGACGGCCCTGCGGCTCATCGAGCTGCGCCCTCTCCTGCTCCAGGATCTCCAGGCCCGGAACTAGGTGGACGCGTCCGCCATCCGCGATCTGGCTGAACGGATCCGGTCGACCTCGGGGCGTCTTTGACCTCGAGGCCAAACAAGAGCAGGTCGCCAGGCTCGAGGGCCTGACGCAGGAGCCGGGCTTCTGGGATGACCAACGAGGTGCCCAGCGGGTCCTGCGCGAGGCGGATGGTCTTCGATCCGAATCCGACACCTGGCAGGACTTGCTGCACCGGGCAGCCGACCTCGAGGTCGCGCTCGAGCTCCTCGACGAAACGGCAGATCCCGAGCTCCAGGCCGAACTCGATCGCGATGCGGCGATGCTCGAGACGGACTTCGCGCGCGAGCGCACGGCGCTGTTGTTCTCCGGTGAGCACGACGATCGAGCGGCGATCCTGACCATCAGCGCCGGTGCCGGCGGCACGGAGGCGACCGACTGGGCCGAGATGCTGCTGCGGATGTACCTCCGCTGGGCCGAACGGCATCGGTTCGGGACCGAGATCATCGACCAACAGGAGGGCGAGCAGGCCGGCCTCAAGAGCGTCACGGTCGAGGTCAACGGCCGTCGCGCCTACGGCTGGCTCCGAGCTGAGCGCGGCGTGCACCGGCTCGTTCGGATCAGCCCGTTCGATTCGCAGAAGCGCCGCCAGACCACCTTCGCCCTTGTCGAGGTCCTGCCGGAGGTCGACGACGACATCGAGATCGAACTCGACTGGGATGTCATCCGGGTCGATACCTACCGGGCGCAGGGCGCCGGAGGCCAGCACGTCAACAAGACCGACTCGGCGGTGCGGCTCACCCACGGCCCGACCGGCATCGTCGTGCAGAGCCAGAATGAGCGATCGCAGACCCAGAACAAGGAGAACGCCATCAAGGTCCTCAAGGCTCGCCTGCTCGAGCGCGCGCTCGAGGAGAAGGAGGCGGAGATGCGCGCCCTGAAGGGCGAGCACGTCGAGGCGGGTTGGGGCAACCAGATCCGGTCGTATGTCCTGCACCCGTACCAGATGGTCAAGGACCTGCGGTCCGGGTACGAGACCGGCAATACCTCCGCCGTCCTGGATGGCGACCTCGACGCGTTCATGCAGGCGGAGCTGGAGCGCCTCGCGACCGGTGGCTCGATGTCGGGCGAGGGAGCAGAGGCCGCGCTCCCGTGACGGCGGCCTCGGGCGCCACCGCGTCCGGAGGTCGGGAGCCCGGGATCGTCCGCTATCGACCGGCCCGCCCCGACGAACTGACGACCTGCGCCGAGATCTGGCGCGACAGCATCAACGACTACATCGTCGGCCTGGGGCAGCCGGAGATCCCGCAGGACCTCGGCTCGATCCTCCGCCTGTACGACCACCTGCGCGCGAGCGACCCGGATCGGTTCGTGGTCGGACTGGTCCCGGACCCGTCGGTCGTCGACGGCGAACGGATCGTCGCGTTCGCCTCGGCCGTGCTCCGCGAGCGCCTGTGGTACCTGTCCATGTGCTTCGTCCTGCCCGAGGTCCAGGGTCGCGGAGTGGGCCGGTCGCTCCTGGCCCACTCCGGGCCCCCACCCGGCGACGATGTGGTCCGGGCGACGGCAACCGACAGTGCCCAGCCGATCTCGAACGCCCTGTACGCCTCGGTCGGGATCACCCCGAGGCTTCCGTTGCTGAACTTCATCGGCCACCCGATGCGGCCCGAGGCACTCGGGTCCCTTCCATCAGGGATCCGGCCCGTGCCGTTCGACGAGCTGGCTGGGGGACCTCCGGGCGGTGACGGCCACGCCCAGCTTGCGGCCGCAGTTGACGCACTCGATCGTGAGTCGCTGGGGGTCGCCCATCCGCTCGATCATCGCTACCTCCGGCAGGAAGGCCGCCGTGGCTGGCTGTACCGGGGTCCGGACGGGGTTCCGGTCGGGTACGGGTATGCCACCGAGGCGGGCAGGGTGGGACCCGTGGCGGTTCGCGACGCGGACCTGCTGGTGCCCATCCTCGGCCACCTGACCGGCGCGATCACTCCCCGCGGGGCATTCGCGCTGTGGCTGCCTGGGACCGCGGATCGGTCGGTCGTGGCCGTTCTCGGGGCAGGCTTCCGGATGGACCAGTTCCCCATCCTGCTCTGCTGGGACCGCCCGTTCGCCGACTTCTCACGCTATCTGCCCATCTCGCCCGGACTGCTGTAGACCGTCCCGGACCGGACCATCGGCCGGCATTCCATGACCCGTCGTCCCGTTTGGCAGATACCGAGGCTGGTGGTAGCCTCGGACCGATGAGGCTCCACCTGCCGTGCCCGCGGACGGAGTCGTACCGATCGGAGTCGGTGACGCGCGCCGTCGCCACCGTGACTCCCCTGCGGAGTGGCCAGTGACCATCGCCCCATCGCCCACACCTGCCCGCTCGCTTCGCCGTCGGATCCTGCGCCGCGGTCCCGATCCGTCGGACCGCGACCGGGCGGTCCTCGTCCTGCACGACGTGACCAAGCAGTACCCCAACGGCAAGGTGGCCCTGCGCGACGTGGACCTGGTCATCCCGGAGGGCGACTTCGTCTTCCTCGTTGGCCCCTCGGGAGCGGGCAAGTCCACCCTGATCAAGCTCCTGATCCGTGACGAGGTGGCGACTCGCGGCGACGTGGTGCTCGACGGCCAGGACCTGGCGCGGCTGCCCCGCCGGCAGGTCCCCAAGATGCGCCGCAAGATCGGCATCATCTTCCAGGACTTCAAGCTCCTCCCGACGAAGACGGTCTGGGAGAACGTCGCGTTCGCCCTTGAGGTGACCGGGCACCCGCGCGGTCAGATCAGGGCAGCCGTGGATCGCGTCCTTGCCATCGTGGGGCTCACCGCCCAGGCGCAGCAGACGCCGTCGCAGCTCTCGGGCGGGGAGCAGCAGCGAACCGCCATCGCCCGCGCCCTCGTCCACGACCCCCGTCTCATCATCGCCGACGAACCGACCGGCAACCTCGACCCTTTGATCAGCTGGGAGATCCTGCAGCTGCTCCTGCGCATCAACGAGCTGGGCGTCACCGTGCTGATGGCGACCCACAATGCCGACGTCGTCACCGCGCTCCGCAAGCGCGTCGTCGCCCTTGAGGAGGGGCGGATCATCCGCGACGAGGTCGGTGGCGCATACCACCGAGAGGACTGACGACGTGATCACGTTCGTGGTCTTCAGCATCCGCCGCGCCTGGCAGGGGTTCTGGCGCAACGCCGTCATGAGCCTCGCGGCCACCGCCACCATGGTCCTGATGCTGATGCTCCTGGCAGGCTTCTGGATCATCCAGACGGGACTCCTCGCCGGCCTGGAGTTCACCGAGCAGAAGGTGGAAGTGGTCGCGTATCTCCAGCCGAACGTGACCGAGAGCCAGGTCACGGCGTTGCGGGGCGAGGTGGAAGCCATGCCCCAGGTGGACGCCGTCGTCTACGTGACCCGTGACGACGCGCTCGTCCGCTTCCAGGAATCGATGCAGGCCCAGGGCCGCGAGGATCTCACCCAATACCTGGACAGCAACCCGCTCTACGCCAGCCTCGAGGTGAAGCTCGTCGATCCGGCGGGCATCAGGGTGGTCGGGGACGCACTCCGCGAGGATCCGGCCGTCCGCAACGTCATCAACATCGAGGACCTGGTGGATCGCGTCCTGACCGTGACCAACATCCTGCGAACGGCGGGGACCGTGCTGCTGATCGTCGTCGGCGTCATCTGCCTGTTCATCATCGTCAACACCATCCGTCTGGCGGTCTTCGCCCGTGCCGAGGAGATCGAGATCATGCGCCTCGTCGGCGCCTCCGATGCCTTCATCCGCTGGCCGTTCGTGTTCGAGGGCGCGTTCGTCGGTTTCCTCGGAGCGGTCATCACGCTGGCCGTCCTGGCTGCGGCCGCCGAGCCGCTGAGCGGCTTCATGGTCGAGTTCTTCCGGGTCCTGCCGCTCCAGGTCGGCTCACTCACGCGCGACCTCGTCGCCCTGGTCATGGGCGCGGGGGTGGGCCTCGGCGTCCTCGGGTCGTGGGTCTCCGTCCGGACCTATCTGATCCGGTAGCGGTCGCCTCGACCGCCGGAGATGGGGCCATGGCGGGCGCCGGTCCCGGTCCGAAGGCTCTCGATGGGGAGTCGATGTACGCTTGGCGCCCCGCCCCAGAGGTACCGAATCGCGTGATCCCGCCCAATGAACCGGACGCCCTAGCTGACGCACCCGCCGGCGGTGACGCCGACGAGCCGCGGTCCGCTGAGGCGCTCGACGTGCCGGTGGCACCCGTCTCGAGGGGAGGGGCCACGCGATTCGGTACCTCTG